>JBBQBY010000234.1:0-10366 GCA_038318235.1 Caldilineales bacterium | reverse complement strand
ATATGTCAGAACTTGAGATCAATTTCTGTTTATCTAAAAATCTACCGCTTTGCCCTCATAGGCATATTCAAACAGTTGTTGCAACTCCTCGGTCTCTGGCATGCGTGGCGCCGCAAGAATACTGTTGTCAAGCTCCGCATTGGGCACGATCGTGACCAGTGCTACCTGGAAATCCCCGGCTGTAATACCCATCGCGCGCATGGAAGTCGGCTGGCCGACCGTTTGTTGCAACTCGCGAATGCGTTTGATTAACCGTTGCCCGGCGCTCATTTCACCCAAATCATTGCCTAATCCCATAAAATGGGCGATTTCGCCATAACGAGTCAATCCCTGATTCAGGGTAAATTCCATGGTGTAAGGCAGAAAAAGGCCAACACTACGCCCATGCGGCACTTTGAAATAGGCGCCAAAACTGTGGCCCAGCGCATGCGCCAGGCCGGCATAGGAATTGCCAAAACCAAGGCCCGCAATCGTGGCGGCATTGGCCATTCGTTCGCGCGCTTCACTGTCGGTTGCACCTTGCTTGACCGCACGCGGCAGATAGTCGAAGACCAGTTGGATCGCTTTCAGGCAGAGACCATCACAAAAATCGTTATGCCAGTTATTGGTGTAGCCTTCAATCGCATGGGTCAGCACATCAATGCCCGTATCCGCCGTGATCTGTGTGGGCAAATTCTGGGTCAAAATCGGATCAACAATCGCAATCGTTGGTGTCAACTCGCGGTTGCCGAGCCCTAGCTTACGGTGTTGTGCCAGGTCGGTCAACACGACCATCCACGTTGCTTCACTGCCTGTGCCACTTGTCGTCGGGATGGCGATCATTTTTGTTTTGCTCAGATTGAGCCGAAAGATTGGGCTGATCATCTCGGCTTCCAAGTCCGGCCGTTCATAGAGCGCCCACATCGATTTCGCCGCATCTAATGCACTGCCCCCACCCAGGCCGATGATCCAATCCGGTTGGTAAGCGCGTATCGCCTGCGCCCCCCGATCGACGGTCTGCAAACTTGGCTCGGGTTCCACTTCAGCAAAAACCACGCTTTCGATCTTCGCCTTCTGAAGATGTTTTTGAATGCGCGCCGTAAAACCCATCTGGTGTAATACCGGATCGGTGACAATAAAGGCTTTGTGGCCAGGCAACTCCTCTAGATAACCTAGCGCATCCTCGCCATGTACAATTTCAGGGCAGTTGAAAAACCACATCTTAAAATTCCGTATCGATTTGCGTGGCGCAGCGGACTAATTCCTGTGCGGCCTTCACATTTTTCATGATCTTGACCAGATTACCATCTAACTTGATCTGGCGCGTGATCATGCCTTGCACCGGGTCGAGCTTGTTTTCTAGCACCTTGCGCCATTTGTCCATGCTGGCGGTCAGCATGAATTCAGGCTTTTTAACGCTCAAATCTGTGGTATAGAGCACCTCGCGACACTTGCCATGCCACAGATCTAAATAAAGCACGCCACCCTCTTCGATGACCAAATAAAGATCGCCCTCCCAAGTCTTGGCGGCGCTGGCATAGGCATCGTTACGATTGACCGCTAGCAAAAATTGATCCGCCCACGCTTGGCTGGGGAATTTATAAGCCATGTTAGGTATCTCCCTAATCGCTGATTAATTATTGATTATTTATTTATCTTACGCACTTACTTATTTGAGGATTAGGGATACGGGATTCGGTGTGCTCTACGAAGCGCCATAATCCCGTATCCCTAATCCCTACACAGACTAACAGGTCTGCGTAACATGATTTATTCATTGTTCTCTATTGATTATTCGTTACTTTTCCCCTGCCGTTTGCGCTGAATCCGTTGCAAACGGTGTTCCAGCGCCTCAATTTGCCCCGGTTGGCGCTGGTGAATCGGCGCCTTGCGTAAGTTATGTAGCGCCCAACCGGTCCACATTTCGGCCTGTTCGAGATCATTGATCTGCCACTCGCTGTATTTTGCCAACTCGATATAGGGCGTTTGATTGTTGCCCGGCACCGAGGTGAGCCAGCGTTGCCAGGTTTCGGCGGCTGCTTGCCAGCGCCCTTGCCGTTTTTGCAATTGGGCTAAGCGCTGATAGGCATCGACCTGGGCGGCTGGGTCGCGCAGCGTTTCGAGCGCTTGACAATAAGCGCTTTCGGCCTGCTGCCATTGTTCAAGCCGTTCATACGCTTGACCGAGCGCCAGGCAATCCAACGGGTGCAAGGGTTGTTCCTGTTGCGTCACCGGTTGGTCAAAGGCGCGCCCCAACTGTTCGGCGAGCGCCACCATCGAAACAATATCTTCGCAATTGTGATAAAAGACGCGCCGCATGTCATGAGCGTGGCCGCTGCGCATATATTCTGTATAGAGCAGTGGGATTAAGTGGCCCGGCACATCATCCTCATTGCGTTGCAAACCGAGAATCATCTGCTCTAAATTGATCAAACGGCAACTTTGTAAACGGCGTTTCCACAGCCGGCGCGCCGGGTGCAATAGATCCAAGTGCGGCCGATCAGCATTGAGCATCCGTCCACTGCCGCGCAAATCGGGGAACATGCGTTGATTCTGGCTAAAACGAGCGCGCAGGAGCGGCAGATCAAAGGTGCGCCCGTTAAAGGTAACGCTCATGGTATAGGGCTCTAACAATTCCGCCAGGGCGATTAACAGTGCACCCTCCTCCGCTGGGTTACGCATGAAGAACTGGCGTACGACAAACTGCGTCGGTGTCGCGAGTTCGCCGGGTGCTTCCCCTTCAAAGGTGCCTACCCCCACCATAAAACAATAGACGCCCGCCCCGCCACCCAAGCCGGTCGTTTCTGTATCAATAAAGGCGGCCTGCCGAAAATCGAGTTGATCGTGCAAGCCGAAGGTAGGGTGATAAGGCGCAAAAATGTTCGGCTGCTGGGCCAGCAGATCGCGCAATGGACGTTCGCCGCGTGCGATATGCAGCGGATAAATTTGTGTGCGCATATAACAGACGCCGGCGCTATTTTCGATCGTGATGCCGGGCACCAATACTTCTAACTGGCGCGCGCCAGTTGGCTGGGAGGCCAATGGCTGGCCTGACTCAGACGCAGGCGGCACTTCAGGGTCGGGATGGGCGCGCTGCGGGCGTAGTTCCTGCAGACGACGTAAGCGTTCTAACGTTGATGACACAGCCAAAAATCTCCCAACAAAACGGGGCAGCTAAACGAAAATCAGTCGATTTTCTCGCGTGCCCAGTAGACGATAGCATACCATAAGCCGGCAGGGTAAACCAATCTCTCTTTATAACAAGGTGCATCCCTGAGACTGGGCAATTTTCTCTGGAGGCCTAGTCGCTGAGGCGACTTGCTATTGTCAGCCGCGGGATTCATCCCCGCGAGAAAATTGTTGGGCTGCACCTTTTGTTATAATCCCATTGCGTCATCACTTTTGCCGCAATTTCAGTGCTTCATCTATAATCACCGCAGAGCATCACTTACCAAGTAAACAACCACCCTGAGATCGACAAATTGAAATCGACAAAACTTGAAACAAATCTGATGACCGCGCAACAAGCCAAGAACTGGATTATTCACGAAATCGCCCCAGACTCTTTCGTTCAAGCTAGCCCTGAGCACCCTCTACTGTTACAGGTGCTCTACAACCGCGGTTTGCGGACGAGCAGTGATACCAAGAATTTCTTGAGTGGGGCAGACGCCGTCCGCGAGAATCCCTATAAACTGCGCGATATGACCCCCGCTGTGACGCGCATTGTGCACGCGATTGAACGCGGTGAGACGATGTGTGTCTACGGTGACTTTGACGCCGACGGCGTCACTTCGACGGCGTTGCTGGTTACTGCCCTGCAAGCCGCAGGTGGTCGTGTGGGTCCGTACATCCCAGACCGCGTTGATGAAGGCTACGGGCTCAATTTAGAAGCGATTGAGCGAATTGCCAAACAGGCCAAATTGATGATCACGGTCGATTGTGGCATTCGCAGCCTGGCTGAAGTCGCGCGCGCCATCCAACTGGGCCTCGACGTGATCGTGACCGATCATCATTCGGTGGGCCCGCAGTTGCCCGGCGCGCTGGCCGTGATCAACCCGCGGCGCAAGGATTGTCCCAGTAAATTTGACCGCTTGGCCGGTGTGGGTGTGGCCTATCGACTGGCCCAGGCCGTTTTGCGCGCGGTCGCTCAACAGAAATGGAGCCGACTGACGGTCGAGCAGGTCGCCGATTTAGAAGAAAATTTGCTTGACTTTGTCGCGATTGGCACGGTGGCGGATGTGATGCCACTTTTGGGCGAGAACCGTTCGCTGGTGCAACGCGGTCTGGCGCGTATCAATCGTACCGAGCGCCCCGGCCTGGAGGCGTTGATTAAGCAAGCCGATCTGCGCGCCGGTTCGATTGATACCACCGCGATTGCCTTTCGCATCGCACCACGCATCAATGCCGCCGGTCGGCTTGCCCATGCCAAACTGGCTTATCAACTGTTGCGCACCAACGATCCCACGCAGGCCTACACGCTGACGATGGAACTGGAAGCGCTCAACCAGCAGCGCCAAAATCTCACGGCCAGCGCCCAAGCCGAGGCTGAGGAGCAGTTATCCCAACAAATGACTGCTGATCCCGCCTTGCTTGTGATCAGCAGTCCCCACTTTTTGCCGGGGATTGTCGGGTTGGTAGCGGGGAAATTGACCGAACGTTTCTATCGCCCCGTGGTCGTCATCGAACAAGGTGACAGCGAATCGCGTGGCAGCGCGCGCAGCATTCGCGAATTTAATATCAGCGAGGCCCTCGACGAATTGCGCACGTGGATGGTGCGTCACGGCGGCCATAGCCGAGCGGCCGGCTTTACGGTGCAAACGGCGCGCCTGGCGGACTTCACCGCCGCTTTGGTGGAGGTGGCGCAGCGCGAGTTGCCCGATCGGGCAACGCTGCGCCCCACGTTGCACATTGACGCCGTGGTCACCTTTGAGCAGCTTAACTGGGGTCTGCTTGAGCAATTTGCTCGCCTCGAACCAACCGGCCAAGAAAACCCACCGCCCTTGCTGCTCTGCCGCAACATCGGTGTGCGCGAGGTGCGTGTGATCGGCCAGCGTAAACATTTGCGGCTCGTATTGGATGGCGGCCAGGGCAGTCTTGTGCTGGACGGGGTGGCTTTTAGCCAGGCCGAATGGAGTAAACATCTGGATGAAGGCAGCCGGATTGATATTGTTTTTCAAGTCGAAGCCAACGAATGGCAAGGCCGGCGCTTGTTACAGTTGAACATCCAAGATATGCGGATTGCGGAGTGAGGAATGCGGATTGCACAATGGGGCAACGCCATGTACAATGCAGCGCAACTGGCCACTTAAAACGCGGTTCGTCTTCTGTTTTTATGCCATACAATGTAGGTTTACGGGTTACATTATGCGACAAAAACTTTCTACACCGCTCAAAGTTGGCCTTGGTTTCGGCCTGCTCGGTATCCTTTTAACCCTTGTCGGCATTATCCGCGGCAATGTGCCGTTGCATCCCGCCAATATTGGCATGGCACTGTTGATCGGTGGCGGGGTTTGGTTTCTGGTCAGTTGGGCCGTGGCGACCGCAGCGGTGGATGTAGAAAAAGATATTGAAGAAACGCCATAGTGCTGTGCGTGCATGAGCAGTTGCTTGACATTGTAGCTGTTATAGAAAACGTGTTACAAAGGCGAGCTTTCAAGCTGTTCCTGGGCCAGCGTATGCCTGCTCCATCTTGCTCACATGGCTGATTCGCAGCTTATCTGTCCTATCCTTGATCCCCGGAGGTTAGCATGACGGTCGAATTACACCTGAACACCAACGACGGCAACGTGGTCGCGACGCACCAAGGCGTACCCTTGGGCGCGCCAACACCCCTGGCCGATTTGCCACGCATCACGGCCGATTCCAATCCCTATCGTTATGCCACGTTTGAGCTGGGGCACAAGCTTTTCCGCGCGCTCGGCGGTGACGCGTTGACCGCGTTGCTCGACCGTGATCCAGACGCTACCTTGCATCTGGTCACCGATGACCAGAGCGCGGGCGTGCCTTGGGAATATGCCGCCACGCCTCAAAATGAATTTCTGGTCTGCATGTTCGGTTTTTTGCGGCTGTTGCCAACGGCGCGCCCTGCGCCTGCCGCCAAACCTGGCCCGCTCAACTTTGTCGCCCTGGCCGCCGACCCGCTTGTGGACGAAAGCGGCAACCCGCGCACCGGCTACAAGCTGGACATTGAAACTGAATTGCTGGCGATTGCCGACCGTTTAGAAAAGAGCAACGTTGACTTGACCGCGCAACGGACGCCACCCACCCGCGCCGCGTTGCAGCGGGCGATCAGCCGCGGACCGGCCATCCTCCACCTGAGTTGTCACGGCAGCGTGATCGACACCGAACAGGGCAAGGTGGCCGTGCTGCAACTAGAAGACGAAAATGGCAAGGCGGCCCCGCTGCGCAGTGACCAATTGCTGCGTTTGCCGCTGCCCGGCGTGCTGCGCCTGGCCGTCTTCAGTGCTTGTCGCAGCGCTGCCAGCGCCATGGACGCCAATTTGGCGCGCACCCTCGTGCTCAGCGGCATTCCGGCAGCGATTGGCATGCAGGGTGATTTCCCCGACCCACTCAGCGACGATCTGGCGGCCACGCTGTATGACTTTTTGTTGCAAGGCTATGGTTTGGGCGAAGCGTTGCGCCAGGCGCGTTGGGCGATGATCCAGCATCCGTATGCTGTGGGCTTGCCGGTGGCCTATATCGCGCCGGGCGGTGACCAGCCGCTGCCCTTGCCAGCGGGCCAGCCGCGCGTTGCGCCGATGACGCGCGACCGTTACACCAACTTACCCCTCAGTCTGCACCCGCCGCAACCCTTGCTTGGGCGCGAGGCGGATTTGCACGCGCTGGCCCAGATGTTTAGTCAAGGCCATAAAGTGGTGACGGTGGTGGGCACGGGCGGGATTGGCAAGACGGCCTTGAGCAGCGCCTTTGCCCAACGCTTTGGCTGGCGCTTTCCCAACGGCGTGATTGGCGTGAGTCTGGCCGATCTGCCCACGCTTAGCCCAGTCACCTTCTTTTTGGAACTCTTGAGCCGGCTGCCCGGCATAGACGTGCGCACATGGGCCGACCAACCGGCCACCCGCCTGGCCGAGGAACTACTCCAACGGGCGGGCCAACGCCTGCTCTTGATCGACAACTACGAAAGCGTGCTGGATGCGCTGGAAGGCGAACAAACGGCGTCCTCGACGGCGCCCCCACCGCAATTGTCTGCCAGCCCGGCGGCTTCAACCCTGGGCGATCAGCCAGCCACCACGCTCCACCGCCTGCTGGCGAAACTGGCCGAAAGTGGCCTGACCCTGTTGCTCACCAGCCGCCGCCAACCGGCCGGGCTGGCCGGGGAAGTGGTCTTCCCGCCGCAAAGTCAGGCATTGGCTGGTGTGCAGGTGGCGGCTGGCGCAAAGCTGTTTATCCACCATAGCACGCGCCTTAAAGACCAGCTTGGCAACGCCTTCGTCAATTATCTGGCCGAAGAGCGCCTGCCGCCGCTGGCACGCCAGGTGGCGGCCGCCACCGAAGGCCACCCGCTGGCGATTGCGCTATTGGCTGGCGAATATGATCAAAGTCGCGAACGCAACGATGCAGACTTTTTGGCGCATTGGGATGATGAACTGGCGACCGCCCGTCGTTCCGGCCAGGCCACCCATCAGGTCACGTTTACCGTCGCCTTTGACCGTAGCTTCCACCAGTTGAACGCCGAGCAACAGTGGCGCCTGGCCGCGCTCAGCCGTTTCCCCGCCCCCTTCTTTGCCGAAGGCGCGGCGCTGCTCTGGGGCCAAGCGCTGGCGGAACAGGCTGCGCGGCCTGCCCAGATCAGCAACGTACACGTCCAGTTGGATGTGTACGTGCGCCGCAGCTTGCTCAAGGTGGACGGCACCTTCACGGGCGGCGACCAACCCGCCACCTATCGCCTGGAGCCGGTGATCGCGCGCACGCTGGCCCGCACCCTAACCCACGCTGAGCCACCAACCGACCAGGCTGTGTTGGACGCTGGCTACACCGCCTATGCCGGTTGGCTGGTGCAGCGCGCTTATGGTGAAACCGGCCGCGATGTTGGGGTGGCGCGCCTGATCCAACAATGGCTGGATGAATTGATTGATCAGGTGCAACGACAACCCAGCCACAACCAGGCCCGCTATGCTTGGCAATTAGGCGTCATGTTACGGCAGTTTGGGCGCACGAAAGAAGCACTGCCAATGCTACAGATGGCCGAGGATGTAGCCACTGCCCAACAGCAGCAGAAAATTTTGGCCCGTATCCTGCATGCCAAAGCTGAGCTCTTGGTGATACTGGGCGAGCTTGATCAAGCAGTGCAACTATGGCAGCGTTGTCTGCAACTGAACGACCAGCCAGCAGATGAAGGCGAAAGAGGCGCCAATTTACATGGATTGGCGCAGGTGTTCATGACGCGCGGCGACCTGGATCGGGCGTTGCGGCTGTATGAGGAGAGCCTGGCGCTGCTGGACAAACTCGGTGACCTCAAAGGCAAGGCGGCCACTTTATCTGGCATGGCAAACGTTTGGATGGCGCGACAAAACTGGGCGCAGGCCGAACAACTTTTGCTTGAAGCGTTATCCATTGCGCAGCAATTGCCCCATGTGGAAGGTGTTGCCTTTCAATCAGTCAAGCTAGGCCAAATTGCTCAGGCGCGTGGTGACGTTGCTATAGCGCGCCAACGCTACACCGAAGGACTCACCATCTTTGTACGCTTGCGCATGCCCGAAGCCAACCAGGTGAGTGCAATGCTTGCTGCGTTGGATCAACCCGCCGCGCCACAGCAAACCCTCACGCCCGCGGCAATGCTCGTCCGGCTCACCCAGGCCGCCGTGGCCGCGGCGCGCGGTCAGCAAGCGCCCAGCGAAGTCGCCGCCGCCAGTGAACAATTGGCGGCGGCCGTCGATTTGCCAGCCGCGTTGGCCGCATATCTCACCGCGCTGGCCGCGGTCGTGCGCGCGCCCCAGGCAAGCACGTTGGACGCGCTGCACACAGTGACTGAGCAAGTGGCTGAGCAAGTGGATGATGCCCTAGCAGCAGACGATAGCCTGTCCCTGCGCCTGGCAATCGCCCGGCTCTTTGACCAGCACCAGCAACCCGCATCCGCCGCGTATTTTCAGGCGCAGGCCATCGCCGCTCTACGCACGGCGGGGAATAGTCGCGACGCCCAGCAAACGCTCAGTGTCGCGCTCTATAACCAGGCTGATTATCTGGCGCAACTCGACCGGTTTGCGGAGGCTGTGACCGCGCTGGCCGAGGTCGTCGCCATCGATCAGCGCTTTGGGTTGGACGATCTGGCCGCGGATCAGCAGGCGTTGGCAGAGATGCGACAGCGGGCAGACCCGACCCTTAAGCGTAGCGCCAACCGCCCCGTGGGGCAGGAACTGTTGGCGGGAGAAGAGGAAGAACAGCTAGCCGCGTTCCAAGCGCAGTTGGCCGCCCTTGCGCCCGCAGAGCAGGCGCGGCTGTTACAGGCCATGCAGGCTTATACGGCGGCCAGCCCAGACGAGCAGCAAGCGATCCAGTTGGCGCAACGTCGCCAGGCCGTGCTGGAGCAGGTGGAAAATGTGGTCGAGGCTGCGCTGGCCGCCGTGCGTGAAAAGCGGGTAGCTGACTTTTTACCGCGGCTGGACGCGGCCGCCGAAAGCTTTGCCGAGGGCGAGCCAGTGGATTCGCCCTGGCATGATGCCGCGCGCTTTGTGACGGCGGTGGCTGCCCAGTTGCGCGGCGCCGCGCAGCCGTTGGTCCTGGTGATCTACGCCGCCCAGTTTGCCGCGTTCCAGCGCGCGTTGGCGGACGCAGCCACGGATGCAAAGCGCGATTGATCATGCCTTTGGGATAGATGCGGTTAACTGATAAGCACGGCGTGGAGTGAGCATTCTCTAATGCTGCTGAGTCGCATTAGAGAATGCGACCTCCTCGTTTATCTGTCTTTAATTTGTTTTCTCTATGAGGATGCTCACTCCACGAGACTGAAATCAAATTTAACGTTCAGCGACCGGTTAGGAGCCAGCGCGCGTGAGTGCGTTTCAACGCAGCTTTTTGTAGCAGACGGTGAATGAATTCACCGGTCGTTTGTATTTTATAGGAATGGACAAAGGAGAAAATAATGGCACGCATGGTTACCATCAAATGTCCTGGCTGTGGGCATACCTGGCGCGAAGATTACGATCAATGGCAGGCGATGCGGGTGGTCTACAAGGGTGACCCAAAGAAGACCAAAATCGAGGAATACCATTTCACCTGCCCCATCGATGGCACTCAGTTTGTCAAGACCTTCGCCGTGACCGATGATAATGTAGAGGAGGAATAAACATGGCCGCGGGCGAAATCAAAGACCTCGGTGAACGCCTGCTCACACCGGAGGAGACAGCATTGATCCAATTCTTCCAAAAGC
>JBBQBY010000233.1:0-10395 GCA_038318235.1 Caldilineales bacterium | reverse complement strand
TATTTGAAGGCTGATAGGTGTGGCGCGTGATCAGGAAAGAAAGTTGCGAAAAATTAGAAGGGAAAAATATATGAGCTGGCCATTTGAACTGTTACTCGAACCAATTGATTTGACCGAAGGCCCGGCCTGGGATGGCAGCGGTCTACTCTTCACCAACATCCCTAACAGCTGCATTATGCGTTATAACAGGGCGACCGGTGAGATCACTGTCTTTCGTGAAGGGACGAATCTTGCCAATGGTTTGATGCTTGACAAAACCGGCAAGCTTTATGCCTGTGAAGGCGGCACGCCAACTCAGCCTGACATTGGCCGGCGGATTGTGCGCTATGAACCGGATGGGACGACAACCGTGATCGTTGATCGCTATTTTGCGCCAGAGGGCGGCGCTGACGCCCAGCAAAAGGTGGGTAAGCGGTTTAATAGCCCCAACGATCTGGCGATTGACAACCAGGGGCGCATCTGGTTTACCGACCCGCGTTATGGCAATGATCGCGCAGACATGGAATTGGATCACGAGTCGATTTATCGCGCTGAGCCGCAGCCGGACGGCACCTGGAAAGCCGTGCGTGTAACCTTTGACACGACCGCACCAAACGGCCTGTTGCTCTCGCCGGATGACAAAATCCTCTATGTGGCGCAGAGTAAATATGGCGACAATCAAAAACGTGAATTGCGTGCCTACCCGATCAATGAAGATGGGTCGGTTGGTCAATATCAGGTGCTACATAATTTCTATCCCCACCGGGGCATTGATGGCATGTGCCTGGACACGGAAGGCAACATTGTCGCGACTGCCGGTTGGGAAGTGAGCGGACCGGGTGCGATGATCTATGTTTTTGCGCCGAATGGTCGGGTGCTTGAAACTCATCCCGTGCCAGCCGAGCGCCCCACCAATTGCACCTTTGGTGATGCTGATCTGCGCACGCTTTACGTCACGACGATTGCCGGTCAGCTTTTCCGCGCCTGCACCGAGCGCCAGGGTTTGTTGCATTATCCTGTGCTAGACAATGCCTAAAACTATGCTATAGCGTAGGTCATCCCTTTTAGGGTGACAATCATGGTTTAGCGCACCAATGTCACCCTAAAAGGGATGACCTACGATTTTTATAATGTTTTATCGTTGGTTGTCACAAATAACACGCCTGGCTCGTCTTGATTGTAGAACAAATAAACGGTTTGACAATCAAGACCAAAAGGAGTGTCAGATGAAAACCAACACAAACATTGTTATTCTCGGTGGCGGATTTGCGGGTATGATGGCGGCCTTGCGTTTGGCAAATCGTACACGCCGTCAGTCTGTGCAAATTACATTGGTGAATGCCAGCGCTACCTTCGTTGAACGCACGCGGCTGCATCAAAATGCAGCCGGACAGACGGTGCCGGCCAAATTGCTGCACACGATGTTACAAGGCACGCAGGTTAACTTTGTCCAGGGCAAGGCGACTGCGCTTGATCCCGTGAAAAGAGCGGTCACGGTCAACACGGAGCAGGGTGTGCAGGTGCTTAGTTACGATAAGCTGATCTACGCGCTCGGTAGTCATACTGATTTGTCGCGCATCCCTGGCGCGACCGAACATGCTTATGCCGTTGAACAACATGTCGCACTGTTTGACCATTTACACAAAATTGCCCAAAATCACGGGCGCGTGCTGGTGATCGGCGGCGGTCTAACCAGTATCGAAATTGCCACCGAAATTGCCGAAACGCACCCGGCGTTGCGCGTGGCCTTGGCGACATCCGGCGTATTGGGCGCAGATTTGTCCACTGCAGGCGCGCGCTATTTGGCGCAGACCTTCCAGCGTTTTAGCATTACGGTGCATGAACAGACCAAAGTGCTGCGTTTGGAAGCGGGGCAGGCGATCACTGCCGCTAATGAACAATTATCCTTTGACGTCTGTATTGATGCGTCTGGTTTTGGCGTGTCACCGTTGGCGCAGCAGGCTGGTCTGGCTGTGAACACCAGAGGACAAATTTTGGTGAATGCCTTCCTGCATTCAAGCACACACCCAGAACTCTATGCCGTAGGTGATGCGGCCGCCTTTGAACAAAGCGCTGATTTGGCGTTACGCATGGGTTGCGTCACTGCCATCCCGTTGGCTATCCACGCCGCCGAAAATTTGGCCCGTGCTTTGGCTGGGAAAGCCGAGCAACCATTTCAATTTGGTTTTGTGATCCGTTGCATTAGCCTGGGGCGGCACAGTGGTTTAATTCAATTTGTCAACGTAGCGGATCGGCCACAAAATCGAGTTTTAACCGGACGTGTGGGCGCAATAGTCAAGGAACTGATCTTGCATTATGTCATGTGGTCATTGCAACTTGAACGGCGTTTTGCTTTTTACCAATGGCCGCAAGGGCAACAGGCCCATATGGATCTGGCTGCGGCAACCACGCCGCTTGTCGCAGAAATGGTCAATCGTTGATAGGGAAATAAGTATGCTTGAAATTTTTCAGGCCGAGCGCCCACGCTTATTTGGGATTGCTTATCGGATGACGGGCAGCGCGCGTGAGGCCGAAGACCTGCTGCAAGAAGCCTGGTTGCGCTTTGAAACAGTTGACCCGGCGGAAATTCGCTCGGCGGAAGCTTTGCTCACCACGATCATAACCCGTCTCTGCCTGGATCACCTGAAAAGCGCCCAGGCACAACGTGAAGTCTATCCTGGCCTTTGGCTGCCCGAACCAGTCTTGGCTGGGCAAGGCGTTGACGAGGATCCGCTCGACACCATGATTAAACTGGAATCAATTTCGCTGGCTTTTCTGCATTTGCTGGAGAACCTCTCGCCAGAAGAGCGGGCGGTTTTTTTGCTGCGCGAAGTGTTCGACTATGAGTACCAGGAGATTGCCGAATTTATCAATAAGTCTGAGGCTGCCTGTCGGCAATTGTTTAGCCGGGCTAAAAAGCACATCACCGATCACCGACCGCGTTTTCCCACGAACCCAGTGGAACATGAGCGCGTGCTACATACCTTTTTGACGGCTGTGCAAAGTGGCGATTTGCAGCAACTGATGGCGATCATGGCCGAGAATGTGGCCTGCTATACCGACGGTGGGGGCAAAGTAACAGCGGCGACGCGGCCCTTGCACGGTCGTGAGGCGGTGGCAAAGTTTGTAAAAGGCGTGCAACGCACCGGCTACAAACCGGGCGATACCTTTGCGATGCCCGTGATCAACGGGCGCACGGGTTTCGTCATTCGCAACGCCCAAGGTGAGGTCGGAACTGTCCTGACGCTGGACATAAAGGATGGGGAAATTCTGGCCATTCATATTATCCGTAATCCCGATAAGTTGCGGCATTTACAGTGAAGCGTGATGAGTGAAAAGTGATGAGTGAGATAGGCCAATATTTGCTCGTATATCACTTATCACTTTTCTTTTCCGCGGTTTTAACCCAGCAAAAGCAAAGTGTCGGGTTGCTAGTTCACTCATCACTTTTCACTTTTCACTCGTTGACTCCTGCCCACTAGCAAGCCTGGCGGCACGCGCGTTTTATCCTCGACCAACGCGCATAAGCGCGCTAGATTGGCGATATCATCAAACAGATCATCCTCTTTAGGCGTTTCTAATAACATGGGAACCCCATCCCAGCGCAAATCGTTGAGGATGAAGCGGAAACCTTGCAGACCAATCTCGCCTTCCCCAATGTGCCAGTGACGGTCGAGCCGGCTATCCAATTTGCCTTTGCTGTCGTTGAAATGGCAACATTTGACCTTTTCTAACCCGATCTCCGCTTCAATTTCTGCCATCATCGCCGCATAACCTTCGGCCGTGCGCAACTCGTACCCCGCGGCAAAGGCATGACAAGTATCCACACAGACCGCCACGCGACTGGGATCGTCCACTTGTTCCATAATCCGGCGCAACTGGCCAAAACTCTTGCCCAGACAACTGCCTTGCCCAGCCATCAATTCCAATAAAGTGAGCGTGTCGGCGCATTCTGGGGTTTGGGCGTGGATCGCATTCAGGCCGACGGCAATCCGCGCGATGCCAGCCGCTTCGCCGCTGCCCGTGTGGGCGCCAGGGTGCAAAACCACATGCGGGATGCCATAAATGTGGGCGCGTTGCAACTCATCTTTATGGGCGCGGATACTTTTGTCCCAAATAACTGGGTCAGGACTGGCCAGATTGATCAGATAGCTGGCATGGCTGACCGCATACATAACACCTTGCGCCGGCAACTGTTCGCGCCAGCGTTCGACATCCTCTTCGTCAATGGGCGGACCAACCCATTGGCGGTTATTTTTGGTAAAAACTTGCAGGGCGTTGCTATGGATCGACGCCGCCCGGTCGATCGCCTTGCTGACGCCACCGGCAATTGACATATGTGTACCCAACTTCAAAACAGCCACAGAAGACTCCTGACTAGCGGTTAATGGTTAACGGTGAATTATGAATGAAGGTATAGGTGCAGGCGAAGTTTCCGCATTAAGAATTAACCATTAACCATTCAGAATTAACCATTATTTTTACGCTGCTGGTATAATCACCACATGTTACTTGCCCTTGATACTGCCACCGACACGGCCTCGCTGGCAATTTATGATCTGGCCGCACAACAATTATTGGCCGAATTGACCTGGCAGGCGCGCCGGCGCCAGACGCAGGATCTGCTTAGCACCGCCCAGCAACTACTAACGCAACTCAATTTGACGCCATCAGACCTCACTGCACTCGCCGTTACCACAGGGCCAGGTAGTTTTACGGGCGTGCGGATTGCGATCAGCGCGGTGAAAGGAATTGGCATCGGTCTGCCCACGCCGCCAATCGTGATCGGCATCCCGACCCTGTGTGTGACGGCCGCGCCTTGGTTTCTGTTAGCTAGCCGCCAGTCGACGCCGGTGACAATTTGTGCCTTCCTACAAGCGGGTCGGGGACGCTACAACTGGGCATTGTTTGCGCCTGACGACTTACTTCGGCGTCCAGCGGCGGCTGAACATTACGGCGGCGATGCAGCAGAATTTGCCCAAGCGTTGACCCAATTAGCGACTCCTGTCATGTCCGCATCATCGGTGTGGTTGGTGGGCGAATGGGACGAAAATTTAGAAGCCGTCATGCAGCCTTTGGCGCATGTGATCATGCTTGATAAAGTGAGTAGCTTACGCCGTGCTGGACAACTGGCGCGCCTGGCGATGTTACACCTGGCGAACGGTGCCGTTGATGAATTGCAAACAGTCCAGCCGCTTTATCTGCGCAATCCGTGATTAATGTCACTAGTTATTTATGATTTATGATTGGCAAGGTTTATCACCGTGTCAACGATGATCTTATGGAAAACTCTATCGCTAGCCTAAAAGATCTCACGCTGACCTTCGAGCGGATGACGTTGGAAGATATCCCGATTGTTGGCGAAATTGAGCAGCGCTGTTTTTCTGCGCCTTGGTCTGCCCATACCTATCGCCATGAATTGCTGCACAACCGGCGCAGCTTTTACTGGGTGCTACGGCCCAGACTAGGCCATAATAACCAAGAGTTGCCGCTCATTTTTGCCTATGTCGGCTATTGGCTGCTCGATCATGAAGCGCATATTATGACGATTGCCACCCATCCAGATTGGCAACGCCACCACTTGGGTGAGTGGTTGCTCTTGGAAATGCTGGCCGTCGCCCGCACGGATGGCGCCCAGCAAGCCATCTTAGAAGTGCGCGTTGGTAATCAGGCTGCGATCGGGCTCTATACAAAACTCGGTTTTGTTCAGGTCGGGCTGCGCAAGCGTTATTACCGCGACAATGGTGAGGATGCTCTGCTGCTGACGCTCTTTAATCTGGATCAAGCGGCGGTTTGGGATGCGCTAGCCCAGCGCTTGGTCAGACTGCGCAGCCTGTTCTAAGCCGCGCCTTTAGCCATGTTTGGCGGCGGTTTTCCCTTCGGGATAGGCAATCACAATAATGCGGTGCGTGTTATCGTCGCGCGGCCAACAACTGACCAGGGTGAGCCGTTCATCGCTGAACGGGCCAATCCATTTCGCATTGGCATTGCGTTGTTGCGCCGAAGCATACTTTTCGGGTACGATGATCACCTCGGCCACGCGATAGATAAATTGTTGTTGGCCAGACCAGACAATCGCCTGGTCACCCCGCTTCAATTGGTCGAGCGCCCGAAAGACCGCGCCATTGATATTATTGTGGCCGCTCATCACCATGTTGCCGCGCTCGCCGATTAAACTGCTGTTTTTATGCCAACCTGCGGCATTATCGGCCACGTCCCACTCACTTAAAATTCGCCCATTATCGCTTTGTGACGCGATCCAGCCTAGTTCAACGACGGGCGTATCCACTTTGATCGAAGGAATTTGCAAACGATCTGGGAGTAATCCGTGCGCCACCGTTTGTACAACAATCGGCGCCTTGGCTGGCGGCGCCGGCATGACGGCGGCTGGCGCGGGCGGTGGTGCTTGCCGAAAACCATCTAGCAGACCGCAGCCAGAGAGCAACGGCAGCAAGGCTAACATTAAGTAACTAAAACAAATTAAAAGACGTTTTTGTTGTTTTGACATCATCATCATCACTTAGGCCATGTCAATGAAATAAGGATCCCGCGTTTGCCGAACAAAATCATGCGTAGGTGCGTGCTTGTAGCGGCACGTGCTGCGTATACCCCAATGGTGCGGCTACAAGCACGCACCTACTGGATCCTTTATTCTTTGATTGCGCCTTAACGATCAACAGTGAATTATGGTCGATTTAACTTAAGGATTCGCCACCCGGCGCCGTCCTTGCGCCACGGCTTCAATATGATCAACTGGTCCACCCACCGGCGCCAGAACCGCATTGAAATTAGTTTCACCACCGCGCGGTACCACGTTATAATCGGGCGCCACTTTGCGCATGGCAATCACGCGCCCCAATGTATCATAGGCCGTCAAAACGACTTCAGCCTCGATAGCCTCTTCTGGGCCAGAATTGTAGATGGTGCCGGTCACAGTGTACGCAGCGTAACGTTCACCCTCACTTTTTAAATTGCGAATTTGCAGATCCCGATAATAACTGCCGACATAGGCGGGAACAGCCCGTACGGCAACGGCTCGATATTGGGCAAATTTGCCTGGCAGGACGCCAAATAGAATCGCAAACCCTGCACGCTCGTTGGCGTCAACCAGATCCAGCGCCACCAGGCCATCGGCTTTGCCAATCTCTTTGCCTTGCGCATCCAGCAGCGAAACCGCTACCCGCACCTGTTCCAAAGCCATGCCACTACTATTGAGAACTTCCCCCAATACCCATAACCCACCGATCGACGTTTCGCTAAAATAGACATTTTGCACGGTCACGGGTAGCGGGGTTGGGGTTGCCGTGGTTGCTACATCGGCTTCCACTTCTTCTGGCCGCGGAATAATTAATTCTTGGCCCACTTGCAGCAAACGCGGGTCTAGAATACCATTTGCATCTTGCAACTCGGCCACACTCAGATCATACTGGCTGGCAATCGAGAGCAAACTTTCACCCGCCTGAATCGTATGCACAATGGGCGTCGGCGTCACGGTCGGCGTCATCGTTGGGGCCGGCGTGTAAGGCGCCGGCGTCGAGGTCGGCAATGGTGTAGCGGCGCTGAGCGCTACGGCAATCGTGGCTGTCGGTGGCGGCGTTGGGGTTGGCTCCAACGTGATCACCTGACCACAACTAGCAATTGATATGATCATTATTGGAAATAAAATGATCACAAATCTTGGATCTTGCCAAAGCCGTAAGATCGCACGCATTTGCGTTTCTACAAAAAACATATAGACTGAGTATACATTAATTAGGATTGAATTGTTAATTTTTTAAGGTGAAATTTATGACCAAAATTGCCATTTTGTCCGACAGTCATGACAATATTCAAGGTCTGGCGACCACCTTGCAAGCAGTCCGCACGAGTGGGGCGGCAGTGCTCCTTCACTGTGGCGATTTGTGTGCACCCTTTATCGTGGATCAGCTTGCGCAAGGTTTCACGGGTCCAATCCATATCATCTTTGGTAACAATGATGGTGATGGCCGGATGTTACAGACAATTGCCGCCAAATATGCCCACGTAACGCTCTATGGCATCTATAGCGAAATTACCGTCGCTAATCGTCAGATTGCCATGATTCATTATCCAGAACCGGCGCGGCGCATTGCACAATCCGGTCAGCTTGATCTGGTCTGTTACGGCCACGATCATAAGAAATACCACGAACAGATCGGCCAGTGTCACCTCGTCAACCCTGGCGAGATCCTAGGCAAGTCCGGCACGATCAGTTGGGGGCTGTACGACTGTGCTGCGCATAGCTACGCAGAGCGCTTGATCATTGCGTAAGACGAGACAAGGAGACAAGGAGACAAGGAGAGTTGACATATCTAATCCCTAATCCTGTCTCCCTAATCTCTAGACAGAAAGCGAGACAAGATATCCTTGTCTCCTTGTCCCTTGTCTCCTTGTCCCTTGTCTCCCCTACTTCCCCAGCGCCATCTGGACCGCTTTGTACGCATTGACAATCCCGTAGCCGGCAACATTGTTGGGGATGGTTGTTTTATCGGTTTTGGTTAGACACGCATGATTGGTGGCGGCGGCATCTAGTTGATCCAGCAGATTGGGCTCTTGATTCGTGTCATTCATGTTGGTTGATGTTCCTGGCGCTACGTAGGAAGCCAAGGTACCTGTAAACGGCGTGGCTGATTGGGTCAAGATTTGTTCGGTGCGATCAATATCACCAATCAAATTTGGATTGGCCGACCAGAGCAGCGCCACCACGCCAACCACATGCGGGCCAGCCATCGACGTGCCATCTTCAAATTCATAGGTGTTGCCTGGAAACGCTGACAACACATGCATGCCTGGCGCGATAATGTCCGGCTTGACGCGCCCACTGCCGTCAACCATCACCGGTCCGTTGCTGCTGAAGGGCGCGAGATCACCCGCTTCGCTGCTGGCGCCGACTGAGAAGACCTCGTCATAAATCGCAATCGGATCTTTAATCGTACTACAGGCTGGCCCTTCATTGCCCGCCGACGCCACAATAAAAATGCCCGCGGCTCGGATCGCGCGCACTGCCGTGATCAGGGAGAGTGGATCGCAGCCTTCGACTTCCTGTGGACAGCCCCAGGAATTATTTAATACCTGGGCCGAGCGCGTCGGATCGCCATCTTTAAAGGGGTCGCCGCCCTGCGGGAAGGGCGCCAGCATAAACTGCATACAGTCCAGATAGTGCGCTGGATTGCCCAAATTGCGCGCCAGATTGGTACAAGCAATCCAAGTCGCGCCGGGCGCAACGCCGACGGTTTTTCCCAGAATCGAACCCAATGTGTGGGTGCCATGCCCGCCAAAATCGGTGGGGACACTTGTGCCATTCCATGGATCAAACCAGTTGTAATCGGCGTTGCCGTCGCGCCCGCGATAGCTGGCGGCCAATTCGGGATGGTCAACTTGTACGCCAGAATCCGACTGACCAATCACAATGTCCTTGCCGGTAATGCCTAATTCCTTCCAAACGCGGTCCGCGCCAATCGAGGTCAAATTCCATTGGGGGGCAGCGGGGCGCGGCTCGCTGCCAGTGGACACAGTTTCAGGTTCAGTGTGTGGGCGCAGGATTGGGCTGGGCAAGATCCGATCCACTTCGGGGCGGGTGGCGAGCCAAAGCCGATGCAGCAAGCCACCGCGTACTTCGATGGCATTCACTAGGTAATACGATCTGTATTCAACGCCGAATTGGTCAAGGGTTTTGCGTAAATTGGCCTGGCTGGTGTCCGCTTTTTGCACAAGTGTGTTATAGACAAAGCGCCGGCGCTCGTCATAATTTTTGATCGTCGCCGCCGAGGAGACATCAGCCTGATCTTTGAGAATGACAAAAATTTGGTCCCCATACAAGCCGGGTTCGCCTGTGCTGAAATAAAGCGCACCGCTACCAAGCCACAGCAAAAGTACGCCGATCAACGCAAATGTAGTGGGGCGAAAATTGGCCAGATGTTGCCGAGCTACGAAGACAACCAGGCCAAGCAACCAACCAATCAAAAGCATGACCATCGCTGCCTGGAATGACCAACGTAGGATGCTATCCTGAACTTCGAGCCCCATCCCATCGGGATCAACGAAAAGCAGAATGACCGCAACCGCTAATCCAATCAGCCACGCCATGCCGCGCGATTGATCGATCGCCTGCGTGGACTCCTGCGTCGCGATCACGCCCAGCGCGGCCCAGCCAATCGCCGGCACAGCCAACATCAAAACGAGTTGTGTACCATTAAAACTGAAGGCGCTGGTCATAATCAGCAAGGCGATCCCGGCCACAAACCCACCGGTCGCCAAGTCACGGAACAAGCCGCGCGTGTCAAGTTGCAGCGAGCGGAGCCAGTAGCCGCGCATCATCGCGCCAGCCGTCCAACCGAACAGGAGACCGGCCACCAGCGCCAGAAAGATGTCAAGCCATGACCCCAACGCACCCCAAAC
>JBBQBY010000232.1:0-10398 GCA_038318235.1 Caldilineales bacterium | reverse complement strand
AGTTTTCGTCAACGATCTTCCTGGAAAGGGACAGGCTCTTCAGGGTAATCGAATCGATCGGTGACCCCTTCCAGGAAGATTAGAACTCCGGTTCTCAACTTGATTTGAGTATAGCCTCATTTGTCGAAGACAGAAGAATCTCCATCATCGAATCAACTTCGTCAATCGTCAATCAAAAATCGTACACGATCAGCCTTTGACGCCGCTCACGACAATGCCTTGGATAAAGTAGCGTTGCGCCACGAAAAAGACAATGATACAGGGCAACAACGTCGCCAAGGAATAGGCCATATACCAGTGCCAGGGCGTGCCACCAAACGGCGTCTGGAACATCGATAGCCCCAACGAAAGTGTAAATTTACTATTGTCGTTGATATAGATCAGCGGACCTTGATACTGATTCCAGTAGAAAATAAATGACATAATCGCCATGACACCCAGCGCTGGCTTGGAGAGGGGCAGGATGATGCGATACCAGATCGTCAACCAACTGGCGCCTTCCATAATCGCAGCTTCGTCATATTCCTTGGGAATGCCCATGTAGAATTGACGCAATAAAAAGATCAGGTAGGGGCTGCCAAACCAGGCCGGCGCGATTAATGGCTTGAATGAATTAGTCCAGCCAATTTTAGAAAAAAGAATGTATTGTGGAATCAGCGTCACTTCGCCAGGAATCATCAACGTTGCCAAAACAAAATAGAAGAGGAAGTTGCGCCCAGGCGCGCGCAGGCGGGCAAACCCAAAGGCAATAAATGAATTCGAGATCACTTCGGCCAGCATGACCATCACCGCGAAATAGAGCGTATTCATAAAATAGAGGCTAAAGTGATTAGTTGTGAGCGCATCCCGATAATTTTCCCAGTGGATCACGGGCGGAATCCAGTTGGGGGGCGATTTGAACGTTTCGAGCTGCCCTTTCAACGATGTCGATAACATCCAAAAGGCGGGGAAAAGCACAACGATCAACCCAACCAGACAGACCAGCGTTGCCGCTGTGCTCAGGAGATTTTCCTGGAAGCGAGCACTCCGAAAAAGTGTTGGTTTTTTGTGGGCAATCGACTGGGGGGCCAGCGTTCGGTTTGGCAAAGTTTGTTCAGCCATAAACTTTCCTTTCTAATGAAAAATTGTGAATGGTCAACTTGTAAGTTTTACTGTTGGCATACCGACGTGCTTGATTGATCAGCGACCATTAACCATTGACAATTATATTTTGCTCGGTTTACAACCGCAGTTTAACCTGCTTTTTCATCACCCGGCGTTTCATAATAAACCGCCTGGCGTGATGCCCGTAAGGCCAAAATCGTCAACACCAGAATCAGCATAAAGAGCAACCATGCCTGCGCCGAGGCATAGCCAAAGCGATAGCGGCGGAAAGCGTTCAGATATAAATAGAGCACATAAAACATCGAGGCGTAGGCAGGGCTGCCATTACCACCTGAGATGATGTAAGCGGTCGTGAAAATTTGAAACGAACCGATAATCCCTGTAATAAAATTGAAGAGAATAACTGGCGAAATCATGGGCAACGTCACATGGCGGAAGCGTTGCCAGCCGTTGGCTCCATCAATCAGAGCCGCTTCATACAGCGTGGTGGGTACGCCTTGCAGACCCGCCAAGTAGATCAACATCGGGCCGCCAACGCCCCATAAACTGATCAGCACAAAGGCAGGTAAAGCCCAATTGGGGTCAAAAAACCAACCAGGGCCTTTGATGCCAAGCGGGATCAGGCCGCGCACGCCGACCAAGCGAGCAATCAAATAATTGAGAATCCCGAAGGTTGGGTTGAAAATCAATTGAAAAAGAAAGGCTACAGCCACGCTGCCACCAATCAACGCCGGCAAGTAATAGGCGGTGCGAAAGAAACCCAAAAACGGCACTTTTTGGTTGAGCAACATCGCCAGGCTTAATGAAAAGATCAACCCTAAGGGTACGCTGAACAAGGTATACAAGCCAGAGACTTTGAGCGATTTATAAAAAATCGCGTCATGAAACAAGTCTGTATAATTTTGCAAACCGACCCATTGCGGCGCACTGGCCACGTTGTATTGGGTGAAACTGATCAGTGCCGAAACCAGGATCGGAAAACCCCGAAATAAGATAAACCCAATCACCCATGGCGCGATAAAAAACCAAAACCATAACGCCTCGCGCCGCGCTAGTTTTTCGCGTGGTAAAATACCGAGCATGTTCACCTCCTATGGGATAGGGCACGGGTTACGAAGATCGAAACACCACTACATCACCACTTGTCAGCCGTACATACAGACGACCCCCGGCGATCACTGGCGCAGCGCTCGCCAAGCCGGCTTGATCCGTCTGCCAAACTTCTTTGCCATCACTCTGCTGTAAGGCGTGTACCTGGCCGCCATTACCAGAGCGTGTGATAACATAAAGTTGATTCTGCGCAATCGCGGGCAGTGAAATAAAATTTGTGGTTGTGAAATCCCAAACCGTGGCACCGGTCTGCAAGTTCAGCGCAAACAATTGGTTGGTTGATTTGATATAAAGGTGTCCTGCCGAAGCGCCCGCTGGGATCACCGTAACATCGGTAAAAGCCCTCGACCAAATCTGTTTGCCGCTGCTGCGATCGAGCATGTAGATCGTATCGCCACCGGCAATTGCCACCTGATTATCCACGATGACAGGCGCAAAGAAGAGCGCTTGTTTGCCGTGGTCGAAGCGCCAAAGCTCTTTGCCAGTCTTGAGGTCCACGGCATATAAATTTGTAAAATCGGCAAAGTAGACAATGCCACTCGCCACTGAGGCCGAAGAAACAACTGGATACTCTGTGGCAAACTTCCAAACCTCTTTACCACTTTTGACGTTCAACGCATGCAACGTTTGCGCTGCGCCCACCAAAATCACCCCATTGACGATCACCGGTGAAGTGACGTGACCGCCTACATTGCCAAACGAACTACCGACTTTGGCAAATTGATACATCCAAAGTTGGGCGCCTGTATCGGCCTTCAAGGCATAGACAAACCCCTCGTCGCCAGTTTCCGAGCGTATAAACACCGTGTTATCGGCCACGGCGGGTGACAAAAATGAACCGGCAAAGTTAAATTGCCATAATTCCTTGCCGCTATCCAGGGCGACGGCGTGCAATTTGCGATCACTTTCGGCAAAGAGTCGTCCGTTGGCAATCGCAATCGGACTCACATGTTCAGCGTCACCTGCTACACTGTATTGATCGCGGACGCTCAGGGGCAGTTTGATGTCATCGCTACTGGCGCGGTTGCGCTGGGCGCTCTGGCCTTCCATTGGCCATTCTGTGGCCGTGAGTTGGTCCGCATTATGTGACTGGGCGACGGCAACCGGGGCTGGATTTCCAGCGGCTAGTGGCGTAGAATTCAGCGCAGAACAGGCCCCCATTGCAAACAGCGCAAGCAGGCAGAAACAGCGCAACGTCAAGCTGCTTCTAAACCGGTAATGCGCAGAATTACAGATGTAGGTCTGCCGTTCTTGGGGAAATCGATGTCTCACCAACGCGCCTGCCTCGTCATGCTGAACAACAGGGTGCGGTACAGTATTGCCGCAAAATATTCAATTAATTCATTATCGAACGCGTGAAAGCTTATGTGGGAATCTCAGACATCTAGCTAATTCTGCGCGCCTCGGCTGGCGTACGATTGACTAATGTTGAGCAACGTTATATACCCTTATTCCCTGTGCATTTCTGTTTGAAAAAGGGAGCGCACACAATTCAGAGAGCACAGAAGGATAAGGAAATTGTTAGGAGCGAGATGTAGGTAATTTTAATTCCAATTACCTCTATTTGTCAATTATGCTTTTAAGCTGAACCAAACTATATATTCTGGTTTAGAAATTTAATATTCCGATCTGGTTCTGAATCTGTTGCCAAACAACACTTCGCGCGAGATTTTGGGTTTTGGCAAAGGTGGCCGCCTGTAGGATAAAATACCAATTAGTGCTAACCCAATTCTAAACCAACGATCATGGAGGAATCCTATGCAACTTGCGATTGGCGGCGATCACGCCGGTTTTCCTTTGAAAGGCCCGCTGATTGAATGTTTGCGCGCTTGGGGCCACACGGTGACTGACCACGGCACCCACAGTATCGAACCGGTCGATTTCCCTGATATCGCACGCCTGGTGACTGATCAGGTGCGCAACGGCGAAGTGGCACGGGGCATTCTGGTCTGCGGGACCGGTGTGGGCGCGGCCATCGCCGGTAACAAGACCCCTGGTATCCGCGCCGCCGTTGGGCACGATATCTATTCGGCGCACCAGTGTGTGGAACATGATGATGTGAATTTACTCTGCATCGGCGCGCAGATCATCGGGATTAAACTGGCCGAAGAAATTTTACAGGCTTTTTTGCGGGCACAATTCAGCACTGCCCCCGAATTTCGCCGTCGCGTGCAGAAATTGTATGACCTGGAACGGCGATCCGCCGAAGAAGTGCTCAAAACTGCGCAAGCGTAACATGCTGTTAAAGATCATTCTATCGCTGCATGTGGTAATTTTTACGCGCCTGTCATCAGTTGACATGCCCGAACCAATTGCACTATAGTGGATGACTTACATTCAGGCACAGAAATTGAACGTTAAGAAAGGGATTTGATGAACGCTGCATTCGCCTATCTGGACGCTGCTCAAGCGATTGTGGAACGGATTCGCACCACCCAAATCGATGCGCTGCTGCGCGCTGCCGAGATTTGCACAAAGTCGATTGCCGGCGACGGTTTGGTGCATCTCTTTGGCACGGGGCATTCGCGCATGTTTGTGGAAGAGATGTTCCCACGCCATGGCAGCTTTCCCGGTTTCCACCCAATTGTCGAGTTATCGTTAACCTTTCACAATCAGGTTGTGGGCGCCAACGGCCAACGCCAGGCGATGTTTCTTGAACATGTAGAGGGGCTTGGCAAGGCGATTATGCGCAATTTTGTCTTCGCTGCACCGGATAGTTTCATGATCTTTTCCAATAGCGGCGTCAACGAAATTGTGATCGAGGTTGCGCTAGAAGCCAAAGCGCGTAACTTACCCGTGATCGCCGTTGTTTCACTTGACCATTGTCTGGCCTCGGCCCCCAAACACAGCTCCGGCAAGCGTCTGCCCGATGTCGCCGATGTGACCCTGGACAATTGCACCCCAGCGGGTGACGCTTTGGTTAAAATCGAAGGATTAAATGATCCGGTTGGCCCTGGCTCCACCATCGGCGCGGCGGCAATAACGAACGCCCTCAAGTGCCTGATTGCCGACCAATTGACCCAACTGGGTAAACCACCAATTGTGCTCACCAGCGCCTATTTCATCGGTGCTGAAGCCTCGAAAAAACAATTTGACGAATGTTATGATGATTATCGAGCGCGCGTCAAACGCGTGTACGGATAAATTTAGATAACGATTTAGGAACCCCACCCCCGCCCTCCCCTAGAAAGGGAGGGCGCCGTTGGTCGGTTAGAAGAACCATCTTCGTCTACCCCTAAACAGTCCCCTCCCTGCTTCGGGGAGGGTTAGGGTGGGGTTCCTAAATCGTTATCTATCCGCAAAAGGAAAAACCAAAATGTCGATTCAAATGTCAATGGAAAAGAAAACAGCGCCAGTCTTACAGGCGATTGGGAAGAAAACCGTGCCGACCTTTTATTTTATTGGCGTAACGACCGGCCAGTCGGCCATGGTAAAAACCTTCCCACAGTGGATGGCGGCGTTGGGGCGACCGGAGATTGGCTTGGAGGGCTACGATTGCAAAATCCATGACGAACCCGCGCGTTATCAGCAAATTGTGACTACGATTAAGCAGGATCCAGGCGCCGTGGGTGCGCTGATCACAACGCATAAGCTTGATTTGCTGGCGGCCACGCGTGACCAGTTTGACTATCTCGATCCGTACGCCGAGCTCTGCAACGAGATTTCCTGTATTGCGAAACGCGAAAATCGCCTGGAAGGTTATGCTGTCGATCCCGTGGCCGATGGCCGCGCTCTACACAGTATGATTGGCGACAATCATTTCAAGCGCACCGGCGGTGGTCTGCTTTGTCTGGGTGCAGGCGGCGCGGCCACGGCGCTTGCCCTCTACTGGATCAACCGCCCCCTCCCCGGTGATCGTCCCAAATATTTTACGCTGATCGATGTTGAGCAAGCTCGGCTCGATCATGTGCGCGAGATGGTCAATCAAGTGGGCACAGATATTCACTTCGAATACGTTTGTAGCACTGATCCGGCCCAAAATGATCAAGTGGTGGCGAGTTTAACCAATGGCAGCGTTGTGATCAATGCGACTGGCCTGGGTAAAGATTTACCCGGTTCGCCGGTCACTGAGAAGGTCCGCTTCCCTAAATTTGGCGTGGTTTGGGAGCTTAATTACCGCGGCGAACGCCCATTTTTGCAGCAAGCCCTGGCGCAACAGAAACAGCGCAAGCTCACCGTAGAAGATGGCTGGGTCTGTTTTCTAAATGGCTGGACAGGCGTGCTTTCGCGCGTGCTCGACATCAAGATCGAGGGCGCGTTGTTCAACCGTCTCGCCAAAATTGCGGCGGAGTTGCGTTAGGGCTGATGAGTGAAGAGTGAAAAAGGTTATTTGATCTTACTCACTCACGTGACGCACTGGGAGCGCCGCCATCTCTGGCGGCAGCCGGCAAGGATACCAGCGCTCCCAAGCGCGACTACGTAACATGGGGCACTCTTCACTCTTCCTACCGACAAACCCATTTCTATGACAGGCACCCATATAACTTGATAAACGAGTACGGGATGAACATGCGGCAAGCCATCGGAGGTCCCTCTCCTTGTCTCCTTGTCTCCTTGTCTCCCTGTCTCCTTGTCTCTATCCGTTTTCACTGGAGCAAATTCGATGCACGTACAACCTCTACGCACGACCGTCATCGGCAGCTATCCTTTTCCCTCCTGGCTTGAATTCGCCAGCCAACACCTGGACGCCTTTGGTGCGGCTGAGGTTGAAGAGATAGTGGAAGACGCCGTGATTGCGGCGATTCATGACCAGATTAACGCCGATCTGGATGTAATTACTGATGGCGAACAGACGCGTTTAGACTTCAATCTCTCGTTTTATGGCTATTTGGAAGGCATCGAACGCGAAGCAAAATCGTCGCGCATCTTTGGCCCGCCCGCGCATGATCAGCGCGGCAAACATCGCATTGTGGGCGACTTGCGCGCGCCGCGTGGTTTGGGTGTGTTGGCCGAATTTGCGCGCTTGAAAAAGCTCGCACCCACTGGACCCACCCTCAAAGCCAGCGTGCCCGGCCCCTACACGCTAAGCGGACGCATGATTCCGAATACCCAATATCCAGACCGCTATGCCATCACCGAAGCGCTTCTGCCAATTGTGCGCAAAGAATTGGAAGACCTGGTGGCCGCGGGTTGCCAGGAAATTACGGTGGATGAGCCGTCGATGAGCTGCTATGCGTATAAAGAAGACCCTGCGCGCTTTGTCGATATTTTTAACCGCACGGTCGCGCCCGTGGTCGGTAAGTGTCATCTTTCTACGCATCTTTGCTTTGGCAATTTCAAAGGGCGGGCGGTCGGCCCGCGCCAATACGCCCCGATGTTTCCGGCCTTTCTTGACATGACGCTGGACGAAATCCATGTCGAAATGGCCAGCCGCGAATTTGCCGAGATCGAACTGATCGAGCAGATTGCCGAAAAGTGTAACGTCGCCGTGGGCATCATCGACGTGAAAAGTTACTACATCGAAACCCCCGCCGATGTCGCCAACCGCGTTCGTTTATGTTTAAAATATGCACCAGCCGCGCAACTTTCCTTTGCGCCCGACTGCGGCCTCAGCCAAACCGCCCGCTGGGCCGCCAAATTGAAACTGCAAAATATGGTCGCCGGTGTCAAGCGCGTGCGCGAAGAATTGGGGATTTGAAGAGTGAAACTCTGCTCACTTGTCACTTAGGCGCAATCAAAGCATAAAGGATCCAGTAGGTGCGTGCTTGTAGCCGCACCATTGGGGTATAGGCAGCACGTGCGGCTAAAAGCACGCACCTACGCATGATTTTGTTCGGCAAACACTGGATCCTTATTTCATTGAAATCGCCTTACCATTCTTCACTCCTCACCTACCATTCACCATCCCCTCAAACCTAAAGAGATCCTAACCATGTTCGTGATCATCGGTACGGCCAATGTTGATTTATTAGTTTCAGGTTTTGATAAAATGCCCGGTGAGGGCGGCGATGAATTTACGACGAGTAATTTGGTCTTTTGTGATGACCCGTTGCAACTAATGCTGGGCGGCAACGGTGGCAATTGTGCCTATGTGTTGGCCGGCCTGGGTGCGCCGACAGCTTTGTGTAGCGCGGCTGGGCAGGATGCTTTGGGCGACTATGTGCAAAATTGGTTGGCCGAACGGCACGTCGATCTGACTGGATTTGTGCGCCGCCCGCAATGGGCGACGGCGTTCACCACGATTGTGATCGACAACACGCTCAACCGGCTGGCCTTCCATCATCCTGGCGCGCTGGCGTCTTTAACTTATGCCGATCTGCCCGCCCATTTATTACAGGCAGCCACTAGCTTGCTGGTGACCAGCTATCCGATTATGCCTGGCTTGCGTCCGCATGGTTTTGCCAGGGTGCTGGCCGAAGCCCATGCCCGTGGCGCGATCACGGCGATCGATATCGGTCCAGCGATTGGCCAACCCGTGCAGGTAGCCGAATTAGCGCCACTGCTTCCCTCACTTGATTATGTGATCGCCAACCGGCATGAACTGACCGTCTGTACAGGCGTGGAGGATCTGGAGCGGGCCGCCAGCATGGTGCTCAAGGCGGGCGCGCGTTGTGTGATTGTGAAGCTGGGCAAGGCGGGCGCCGTGATCCGTACGGCTGGGATCCATACGCATGTACCTGGTTTTAACGTGACAACGCACTCGACCGTTGGCGCTGGGGATTCCTTTAACGCCGGTTTGCTCTATGGTTTGCAACAGCATTGGCCCATCGAAACGGCGGTGCGTTTTGGCAATGCCGTGGCTGCGTTAGTCGTCTCATCCGCGCAAGGCATCCTCGGTAGCCCGACGCTCGGGCGTGTGGAGGCATTCTTGCGGGAGGTGGATTAGGCTTTCACAACTGCTTGGCCGCTTGGTCTGTTCACTCTGTTGGCAGCGCCAACCGTGTCAATAGATTTGGCCAACCAATCTCCAAAAGCTTTTCGATTGTTTGCAATGTCGTCACATAAGCGGCTTTGTTATACCCGTAGGGGTCGCGCAGATCGAAGTGTTCGTTGGCTAGCTCACTCAAAAGCAGCACTTTGTAGGAGTCGGCGGGTGAGTAGTGAAAGAGGCTCTGGCGATGTTTTTCTTCCATGACGAGGATCAGATCAGCCTGTTGTAGATCGCGTTCCGTTACACCGCGTGCCACATGCTGACTGATGTCAATGCCTTGCGCCGCCAGTAATTCTACGCCGTGGGCACTGGCTTTTTCTCCTACCATCGCATAAACCCCCGCCGACTGTACCTCAACCTGCTCGGCCAGTTGCTGGGCAGCCAGGCGGGCGCTTAACACGCCAGTCACCATGGGTGACCGACAGATATTGGCCGTACAGACAACTAAAATACGTTTCAAAGTTTCCTCCTCCATGCGCTAAACCAGCCGTGGAGCGTTTTAAAAAATGATTTACATTTGACAGATCGTGCTACGCGCCTTAGAATGTCCACCTTGACCGTCTTCTAACTGGCCGGTCTTCTACCTTGATGATCTTCTAATTAGCATAGCGCAAGCTTCAAACTCGCTCTATGTCCTAGCCTATGATTGTACACGAGAAATGAAATACGATCTATCTGAACATGATGCACCAGAAAAATTTGACATATGGCGCCGCCTGATCGCTTGGCTAGAGCGCCAGCCGACGCCGCAGCCGGTGATCCCAGTGGATTATCGCGATCGGATTAGCGTGGTCACCTGGCTGATTGTCTTCGGGCTGGGGCTGAGCGCGCTCTACACCATGCCAACCACCGTGATCACGTTTCATGCGCTTGGTTCACCGATCAGCTTAACCTTAAGCGAAACCCTGATTGCGGCGATCTTCATGGCCGTATTAGCGGCCACGGGCACGGAAAGCATTATCCGAGTTCATCCCCGTTTTATCGCCACACCGCGCCGAGCATTCCAGCACACTTGGCCGTTTTGGAGCTTGCCGATGGCGATCGTGATGATTACGGCGTATGTGCTGCCGGTCACGCCCAGCGGGTTGATTCGCGTATTAGGTTTATTGCTAAGCGGTAGTTTGTTGGGGCTGGCCTTTTTTGGGCTCTATGCCACCGTGGAGCGCGGTCCATCGGGCTTTCGGCGCGCCCGCTTTGTGCTGGATGCATTGGCCTATGGCGCGGCTTTAATTCTGTTTCTTTTCGTCTACCAAACGCGCGCCCGTAGCCTGCTTTCAGGCACCTTGATCGCGATGACGGCGATTTTGTTGGCG
>JBBQBY010000231.1:0-10445 GCA_038318235.1 Caldilineales bacterium | reverse complement strand
CGATTTAATTTTGTGCATTTGTAGGTGCGGTTTTTAACCGCACAAGTCTGGATTGACCAAGATTGTGCGGTTAAAAACCGCACCTACAAGACCGATCTGGCTCTGTTTTGCTATCCAAATAATAAATCGGAATAAACTCTTTTATACTTAACAGAGTGACATTGTATAACGAATGAACTAGCGTGACTATTCACTCATCACTCATCAGTATACAAATTAGGAGTTAAAACAATGTGTACCATGATTGTTAAACAAGTGGCGATTGAGGGCAGCGGCAAAGGAACAAGCGGTTGGTTCCCGGTGCGGCAGGCGAATGTCTCGTATGATCATCCGTTTGATGCGCCACTGGAACATGCCCTGAACATCGATTTCGTGAATGAGGCGCAGGGTCCAGGCGCAAGGGTGGCGGTGGAACTCAGTGAGGCGTCCGCACGCACCCTGGTGGAAACGATCCTCGCCGTGTTAGAGCGGGCAGAGGCTGGCGGTCATTTGGAAGCGCAGAACAGCGTAGAGACGCATTGACAGGTATATGTAAGCCGAGCGTGCGTTGCACCGGCCCACGCCAATGCTGCGAACCAACCAGCCCGTGGCCGGTGCGATGCACCCAGCCTTGACCAGAGGTGTAATCGGCGAAAAAGTGATTTACTGTTCACCCATCAGCCACTCGGTGCGCAGCTTTTCAATCGCAACTTCCTTCTGCTTCGCCTCGACTTCGATCCAAGGCGCCAAGCGATAAGCGGGTGGCATGTCTGTAATCAAGTCGTGGTGACGGCGATCGGCAAAGGCTTCGCGGCCGTTGGAGATATGCACGAGTTGCCATTCGGGCACAGGCCAGGTGGCGCGGGCGGCGCTGATCATCTCGGCAATGCTCGGATCCCTGTAACTGCTCAATTTGTCATGGATGATATGATGGTGCGCATCAAAAACCATCGGCACGCCTGCCGCTTGGCAGACTGCCAGAATTTCCGCGGCGCTGTAGGCATACTCGTCATTTTCGAGGGCTAGGCGCGTGCGGATCGCCGCAGGCAACTGTTGGATCACCGCGATCAACTGCTGGGCGCGGTTGCCCTTGCCGCCGTGAATCTCGAGCGGTGCCCACGCCGAACGGGGCTGCCGCAACATGTCCATGGTGCGACCATGCATCGCCAAAATCTTCAGACTGTTGGCAACGACCTGTGGCGAATCTGAACTGAGCACCACAAATTGATCAGGGTGAATGATCAAACGGATCCCCAAAGCCGTAGCCCGATCCCCGGTTGCCCCCACTTCGGCCTGCAAGGTCTCTAACACCATCTGGCCTTGCTCGGTATCGGCAAAAGGAAAAACATCCGAAGAGATACGGTAGAGGCGAATCGCCTGCGCGCGACAAAAGTCGAGGGCGCGATTCAGCACGGCAATATTTTGTTGGTAAAGCTGCAGCAACTTTTCTGCTTGTTGCGGCTCAGGCAGCAAGAGCAGGTGTTTGCGCGTGGTGGTGCGATAGCGCACGGCATCCGATGCCGTGATACAGACAAGACCTAGTTGGGGGGCATTAGCCGCTGAGAAATTTTGCATAGCGCCACTCTAATCTACGCCGGCAAGCGGTAGAAGTGGCTAGCTTCCAAAAATGGCTACATTTTCAGGCGATGGCCGTTTGAGCCTGCCATTCGTCACGCAAAATGCCCATATAGACTAAATCGATGTAAGCGCCGTTGCTCCAGGCATGCGACCGCAGCCGCCCCTCTTCGACAAAACCACACGCCTTATACGCCCGCACCCCCCGTTCATTGTTGCCATTGACCGAAAGATAAACCCGGTGCTGGTTGCGCAATCGAAACGCGTAATCGAGCAAGACACGCACCGCATCCCGCCCATAGCCACGGCCCCAATAGGCTTGATCGCCAATCGTGATGCCCAGCATGCAGGTGTGCGCGGTGTGCTCAAACTGAAATAAAGCGCACTGCCCAATGAACTTACCATCCGCCTCAATCGCAAAGCCGGCGTCATCGCGACCACCTTGGCCGACGCGTGTATCAAATTCCGCTTGCAGGCGCGCCAACGTTTGCGGCATTGGTGGATCGCCGCCGCCCGCCAACTCGACGGCCACATCATTGTTGAACTGGCATAACCGTTCCAAATCGTCGCGATTGATTGCCCGCAAAAGCACTTTTTCACCTTGTAACATGTTGTCTCCGCTTAGCGTTCATTGCCATGTTTAAAATTGCCAGTCAGCTTCGCCATCACCAATTGGGTCTGGCGCTCATCTAACCCAGCGATCTTGGTTAAAAACTTCTGGGCCGCTTTAGCTTTCAGAATCATCACCTGTTTGCCATGCCAGAAGATAAAAACTTTGCCGTCTTTATTCTGCTGGCACGTAAAAACCGCTTCCGCAAAAACATTGCGTTGATCAATTGGTGGTTCGCTCAAGCGTAAAATTCCTTTTCTGGCATGAGTTGAAAAGAACATTTACACAGAGATCGCGGAGAGAAAGCTTGCACAGAGCACATAGAGAAAAATGGCTCAACCGGATCTCAGGGGTAACCTCGCCAAAATCTTCCAGGCAGCGGCGCAACGACCGCCTGTATGCCCCTGATCTTCACCGCCGCTGCCTGGAAGATGGTCAACTCCCTGACATCCGGTTGCCCCAGAAAAATCAAGCTGTTCGATTATTGTTTTCTCTGTGTGCTCTGTGCCTCTTTTGTGCGCTCTGTGTTATGTTGTAATCACACAATAATCGTTAATCACTTTGCGGCATCGGAAAGAGTTTTTTGAAAGAAAAGGCGTACGCGCTTTCACCATATATCCGCAGATGGTCAAGGCGTTCTTTGGCCTCTTCCACACTGGGAATATGCCCAGCCGGAATCCACCACAGGGCCGTATAAGCACCCTCAAATTTTGCAAACCATTGCTTGCGCTGCCGCATAATCGCGATGTGATCACCGCGAAAAGCATAAGCGCGCAAGGCGTCTGGATCGGCCCACACCGACATATTGACGATAATCGTTTCGTCATAGGGGCGCAAGCTCGTCGCATTGCCATCATCGGCTTGTAGCCGCCAGATAAAGCCAGGGGCAGTATCCGCCAGGGCGTTGATCCGATCTAGATTCACCACAAATTCAGCCATGATTGGGTCATCCATCGGCGCCAGAATCCGGCCAATGTTGATTTGGGCAAGGTAAAAATTTGGCTTTGTCATCTTGGGGTTTTTATCATTTTCTATGATTTTAGGCAAGCCATTGCGGGTGCGCGATCTGTATTATAGACGATGCGATAAACTTTTTACCAACATTCTGGCTGGTGGATAAACTTGTCTATAGTAACGACTAACAACCCTTCCGGAAAGGGCATTTTCGACCGGTTACTGAACGAATCAAGCCTTCCCGGAAAGAGGATTACCACCAATCAGCCATTCAACATAGATTCTTCCGGGAAGCGGTCACAAGTGGTTTCGTTAGGCCATTCCAGAAAAATAAGTATACGCGGCGGAGGCGTTCTCTTACGCCGGTGTACCCCTGTAAACGCCGCATTAGAGAATGCTCCCTCCACGGGTATAGGGACGATTTATTTTTTGGAATGGCCTTAGCGATAGATAGCCTGACCGCTTTCCGGAAGATCCTACGGTGGGGTTGTTCGTTGCACCGCTTGACTCACCCACCCCACAGACAAGTTGGATTCCTTGCACACTGGTTTTCAGGCCGACATCAATACACACAAAAACCAGCCGTAGATTTCTGATCTACGGCTGGTTTTATAAAATTTTCAGTTGCGGTAATCCGCCCAATCAATGAGCGCGCACAGACCGGGCGGAGGCGGGCTTGCGCGGCTGGTTGCTTTGTGGGCGGGCGCGGTGGGTGAGATGCTCGGCCCAATAGTAGCTACCGATCACAAAGGTGGCCGACGCAATTTGTAGGCCGATTCCTTCCCAGGTGGCGAAAAGACCAAACCAGGTACTGATCCAAGTGGGCACGCTCACGCCAGGGATAACATGAATCGGCAACCAACCCACCACCTGCAATACATGCACGGTGTTACCGACCATCACCAGCAACACGGCGCCGATCATAACGCCGGTGTAGATCAGCATTTTCTTATAAGGTAAATTCGATTGTAATTTGAAGGTAATCACACCAATTAAGGCCACACCAGCCAACGCTATTGCTACACCGGTTAGCACAACTCCTGCGCCGCCTTCCAAGACCAAGGCCTGCAAAAAGAGCACCGTCTCGAAGCCTTCGCGATAAACGCTGGTAAAACCCAACATGACCAACCCCAACAACAGGCCCGCTTCGCCACTGACCAGTCGCTTCTTTTTGGCATGGAAATTCGCGATCCAGCCGGTCCAATACACTTTGTGGAAGAACCAGTTGGTGATCAGCAGCAACACGCCAATCGCAATCAACGAAACGATGGCCTCCAGGCGCTCCCCGTAACGGGCCAACGACATGAGCAAGCCATGCGCCGCAACCCAGGTCAAACCAGTGGCGAAAAGCGCCAGTAGGCCACCCATCCACAACGGGCGGCGATATTTCTGTTCTTCGGCCCGTTTAAAGCTGCTCAACAAAGAGGCTAAAATTAAGACAGCTTCTAACCCCTCGCGAAAGACGATCACCCCGGCATTCGTAGCGACCGCCGTGGGGGCGCTGCTGCCACTAAGCATGACCTGCGCTTCGGACAATGACGTGTCTAAGGCCGCGCGGCTGGCTTTAATTTCCTTGACGGGGGCATGCTGGCCGATCAGGTAGGCCAGGCCCTTGGGGTTGCCAGTACCATTCCAAAACAGATCTTCCAGCCGTGTCTTTAACTCGGGCGCAAAGACCATCAAGCGGGCTTCCGGCCCCACTTCCATCAAGGCATAGGCTTCTAGGCGAGCGGATTCAGCCAGATCATATTGGCCGGCAACAGCGGCTGTTTCCATCTGGTCGAGCATCGCATTGATCACATCAAAATCGCCGGCGGCATTCGTCGTCTGCCATTCAGCCGGCATGATCGCTTTCAAATCTGTCACCAGTTGATCAGACTGGGCTTGAATGGCATCAGGGGCGGCGATCTGGGTTTGGGCTAGGGTGGCCTGGAGTTGCGTTTCGAGGGAGGCTAGAGATTTCTCGATGGCTGCGGTCCGTTGCACATCGCGGGCATCAAGTAGGTTTTGCAGATCGGCAAAAGCCGCGGCAGCGCCATCGCGGAAGGTAATTGCTTCCTGAATTTCCAAGGTGCGATTTACATGTCCATCAACCACACCTCGGCCATACTCAACAGGTACCAGTGACAGATAACGCAACAATTGGCCAGCGCGCCGGGTCCTTTCCGCATCACTGAGCGGGGCCGCGCGAAAATTATGCAGACTCGCCTGCACCGTGGCTAACGCAGACGTGATATCTTGATTTTGCAAGGCAGCGGTTCGCAATTGCGCAAAGGCTTGTTGTGCCTTTTGCTCCGCAGCGGCGCCGCGTTGCTCGGTATAGGCTGGCGTCAAGACCGTAAAATAACCCTCGGCCAGCGCAGCGTGCTCGGCGCGGCGCATGGCATATTGCCGATCGTTGGCGTTGACCAAATCGCCCAATACTTCGTTTAAGCGCCCCTGATACGTGTCTAACAGATCCGCATTGACCGCTAACAATACATCGGCAGGGCTGCTAGTCTTCGCCACCAGACGCTCGACGGCTAATGTCGCATCCACATTGGGGCGTGAAAAGCGCGTCGCCGTGCGAAATTCGCGCAGTGAAAGCCAAGCCTGCGCCATTTGACCATCGCCACGTTGAATCGCACTGTTCACAACGGTATAACTGCCGACTAGAATCGCGGTCCAGACTTGGGCACGGGCGACCGCAAAGGCCGGGGCATCGTGCTTTGTTAATGCCGCTTGCGCATTCGTCAGCGCGGCCAGCACCTGCGCATCGGCTTGTGTGCTCGTCGCATGCACGGTTGCGGCCAAGTGATCTACATAAGCGGCACGGGCGGTCTCAAGTTGCTTTTGGGCGGTCGCTGGATCGTCCGTCAGGGCAATCTGCGCCTGCACCAATGCCGTGCGGACAATTTCGGCGCTTTGGGCCGGTGAAGCGGCTAGAGCGAAAACACGGCCAGGGGGACAGAAAGTCATGAAGAGGATCAACAAGAGAGCGACATATTTACGCATAGAATTCTACTGACTCCACGAGTGGAAGATTAAGCTTGCTGCGATCGGCGTGATTTGACCAGATAGCCATGGGTTCTCAGCTTAGGCCCCAGCAAGTTTGCAGCATCAGCGCTGCATGCAACTCATCCAAAAGAATTTACCCAGTACAAGGTAACGACTAACCCCACCCTAACCCTCCCCTGGTAAGGGAGGGAACTATGGAGGGGGGGAACTATGAAGGGAAGGACGCTAAGTTCTCTTCCGTCCACCGAGCATTGTCATTCCCGTGACAGTTCCCTCCCTCGTTTGGGGAGGGTTAGGGTGGGGTCGCTTGGTAGTTACAGTACAAGTATAAATTCTAAGCAGAAGAGTAACACAACCACACCTCTAGTTCAAGGGAGGAAACTAACAATTTTACAATAATTAAAAGCGGTGAATGTGAATTGTTTCACTTAGCCGGGTTTAGAAGAAAGTTAACCGAGGCTAAGAATGGGCTAGACAAGCCATAACACAGCGCCGTAAAAAGCGGAATTTTTAGGCTGGGCCGAAGAGATAAGTAGCCAGCCGCATTCCGCGAATGGGCCAGGCTCACACTTATAATCCGCAATACATATGGCCCATTCGCGAAATGCTTGTACCCACTTCTAGGCACGCTCCTCTGCGGGTGATCACCCCTTTGCCCCACCCGCGCCCAAGGGCGGTTGCCTTTTAGGCGCGCTCCTGGTGGGAGGGAACTGAGATGGGAAGGGCGAAAGTTCGCGGTGAATGAGCACCCATCGCCGTTTACCCCGTCATGGTCCCCTCCCTTGGGAGGGCTAGGGTGGGGCTACGTTTGCCGCTCTCTCCACGGCTCTTCTTACGCTCAACTTGTGGGTAAACCCTGGGGCAATTAAAACGCTGCCTCATCACCTGGATCGGTGATGAGGCAGCCAAGGTTAAAACATTTCATTAACGATAGGATTCAGCTTGCAGGGTAAAGAGCCGTGCATAGGTCCCGCCCTGCGCCAATAGCTCGGCGTGCGAGCCTTCTTCGCTGATCCCACCGTTCTCGATCACAAAGATGCGGTCGGCCATGCGCACGGTGGAGAAACGATGGCTGATCAACACAGCCATTTTGTCGGCCACAAGCGCCTTAAATTGTTGAAAAACCCGCAGTTCATTCTCGGCATCCAGCGCTGCGGTTGGCTCATCCAACACCAACAGCGCACAATCACGCATAAAGGCGCGCGCCAGGGCGATCTTCTGCCATTCGCCACCAGATAGATCGCGGCCTTTGGCGAATGAGCGGCCCAGCGTAGTCTCATAGCCCTGCGGCAAAGCCGTGATCACTGGGTCGGCACCACTTTTCTGCGCCGCGCCAACAATGCGCGCCTGTTCGGCCAGGGCCTCGATCTGGCCGAAACCAATGTTTTCGCCAGCGCTGAGCTGATAGCGGACAAAATCTTGGAAGATTACCCCGATTTGAGCGCGCAAGCTGTCCAGGTCATAGTCGCGCAAGTCAACACCATCGAGCAGGATTTGGCCCTCGGTCGGATCGTACAGGCGCGTCAACAACTTGATGATCGTCGTCTTGCCCGCGCCATTTTGGCCGACCAGGGCAATCTTTTCACCCGGCTTGATCGTCAAACTCACATCTTGCAATGCCCAACGATCATGGCCGGTGTATTTGAACGAGACATGCTTAAATTCGATGCCTTGGCGAATCGTCGCGGGCATCGGCTGCGGTTGCGTGGTGCGCGCCATCTGCGGCTGTAATTCTAAAAAGGCAAATAGATTGCTCATAAACAACCCGTTCTCATAGAGCGTGCTCAACCCGGTCAGGATCGCTTCGAACATGCCCTGGCTGCCCCGAAAGATGCTCAAATACAGGGTCATATCGCCCAGCGTGATCAGGCGACTGACGGCACGCCAGACGATCCACGCATAAGCGCCGTAGTAGGACAACGTGGTCAACATACCCCACCCCAGCGAGGCCAAACTGCGCTGGCGGGCGATCGTCTCATCCTCTTGCAAAAATTCGGAAAAGAGCGTGGTGTAACGCCCTAAGAGCGATTCACCCAGACCAAAGAGCTTGATCTCTTTAACGGCGTGGTCATTCGTCAACAGATATTCCAGATAGTTGAGCCGCCGCGCTTCTGGCGCGCGCCAAGAGAGCACACGGAAATTCAGTTCCGAATAACGCGTCTGCACGATGAAGGCAGGAATGGTGGCCACAAACAAAATTACAGCCAACCACGGGCTAAAGCGGAACAAAAGCGCACCATACGAAAGGATCGTCAAACTATTCTGCACCAGATAGAAACCGCCATCGACAATTTGTAAACTGCGCCAGTCGGCCTCGCGCCGGGCGTTTTCTAGCTTGTCGTAATATTCGGCGTTCTCAAAGTGTGACAAGTCCAGTTCGAGCGCCTTGCGGATCAGCACCTGGTTCAGGTTGAGATTGATCTTGGCATGCAGAATGTGTTCGGCAAAGCTGCGCGCCTGCGTATTCGCATCCTTGAGCACGAACAGGCCAAATTCTAAGGCGAGCAGAGGCAAAACCGCGCGCAGGCTATTTTGGACGGCGGCCTGCTGTGTGATCGCGGCGACCACCTGATCCACAATCAGCTTGCCCACCCACGCCTGGCTGACGGGTAAGAAGGCGCCAATCAAGCTACAGGCGGCCATCGCCAGTGCCGAAGGGGGATGGGCGGCCCAGACTAAGACAAACGCCCGTTGGATATTTACCGCAGCGTCTTTGAGCTTGGCGCTGCGTTCGCGCCACCAGGCGCGCAGTTGAGCCCAGCGTGCGCGGGCCGTAAATTCAGCGTTTGGTTGATTCAAAATAATTTTGCTCCTTGGCGAATGGGTCGATAGACCGCATTATCTACCCATCAGAGCCAAATTGCTGTAAAGCGGATACCACTATACTGATGTCAAATAGAGAACCGGAGTTTTTTACCCCCTCCTAACCTCCCCCAAAACAGGGGAGGCACTGAGCCTTCGCCTACGAAAATCCAGTTCCCTCCCTGTTTTGGGGAGGGTTAGGGTGGGGTAATTCTCCGCTTTTCATACTGACTTGAGTATAGGCCGAGGATTACGGGATCATGCCCGTTCACAGACTGTTGGGTGAGCAGAAACTGACCGAAGGTTAAACAGGAAATTCTATCACCAACGCGAGCAATCGCATAGGCGACAAGTGCATAAATCTTGAGGCTCAGACCGCTGACGAAGGGTGTTTCATAAATCAGCGAGGGTCAAAAAATTGGACAGGTGGCCCTGGTTGTGCGAAGATAAATTTGCGGAAATACCGACCCAAAACCAGGAACCACCTGATGCCGAGTATACCAGAGTTGCCCGAAATTGTCACTTTCCTGCTCAACCAGAATCCACAAGTGGCAGCAATTCTCAATTCAAAAAATCGGACGCGGATAAACGCGGATTTTTTCTAAAAAACACTTGTTTCGACCTTTCAAATGCCTTATGTCGTCGGCAAACCGTTTGATCCGCGCCAATCCGCGTTTATCCGCGTCCGAATTGAGAATTGCTGCCGATCTGCTTGATTACTTTCTTGAACATTTCTCATCTCCCGGTCATGGCTTTTTCCTGTTTTATTCTATTTTGTTTCTCTTGTCCCATACGCCAATTCCTAATTGAGAATTGCTGCACAAGTGGAAGCGGCGTTGTGGGCGTGGGTCAACGAGCAATATGCGGCCACGGTCGTCGCCCAAAATCGTGCGCATGTCCTGGTCTTTGTGCAGGCGCAGGTCGCCTTTAGCGCTTTGGAAAAAGCCTGTGCGCCGTTCCATGTCTATGCCGGCCAACGCGGCCAAGCCCCGCACTACCACGTGGGCCAGTTGTGTCGCGCCTTGCTGGTGAAATATCTGCACGGCTGGTCGTATCGCCAGACCGAACGCGAAATCCGCGGCCACAGTCTGGTGCGCTGGTTCGTCGGCTATGCCCTGACGGACGCCACCCTCGACCACCTGACCTTGTGGCGCTTTGAACAGTGGGTCAAGCAGCAGCACGCCCGCCTGTTCTTTGACGAAATCCTCAAGCAAATTGACCAAGCCCACCCCACCGAAGTAGCCCGTCCGCAGATCGGCGACACCTTTGCCCTGGTCAGTCGCGCCTGCGAACAGTCGCGCACCGCCCTGTTGCGCAAGGCGGCACACGCCTTGTTAAACTATCTGGCCGCCGTCACACCAACCGGTCACGCCGCCCTGCTGGCGGACTGCACCGTTGGTGACCTCTTTGGCCACGCCCACGAACCGCCCGAATATTATTTAACCAAGCCCGAACGCGACGCCTTGGAAATCCGTACGGCCACCGCCGCCCATGCCCTGTTGCGCCGCGTGACGGCCCAACGGTTGGC
>JBBQBY010000230.1:0-10531 GCA_038318235.1 Caldilineales bacterium | reverse complement strand
GGTGACTATCAGCTTGTAACGGGTATGGTCGAGCCGAAGAGCGGTAAACCATTGGCGGCGTATCCGGCGGGCGAGCAAGCCACCGGATCTACGGTGGTGCTAACGCGTGTGCAAGTTCTTGCAAGACAGTAATAAGGAAATTATGAATTTCATACAAAGATATCTTCGGTTCCGCCAAGGGTGGATTGGGAGCGTAGGGGTCAGCCTCGCTGTCCTGCTCTGGTTTAGTAGCGGCTCAGCCGTGGTGGCCACTTGTTGTCTCGCGCAGGCAACGATCCCTGCTGAACCAGACAACCCGATCTTTTTGCCCCTCGTCAGTAATGTCTATAATGCAACCCTGCCTGGGACACCTCCGCAATTGCCGCCCGTCTTTATCTCCGAATTTGGCGCCGCCAATCGAACGATTATCAAAGATGAGGATGGTGAAAGTTCAGACTGGGTTGAAATTTTCAATGCTGGTACAGCGGCCATCAATCTGGACGGCTGGCGTTTGACCGATGACCCCAAAGATTTGGCGAAATGGAAATTTCCCAATGTCGTGGTGCCTTCTGGCGGTTATTTGGTGGTGTTTGCCTCGAATAAGGACCGCACCGCTGATCTGGCCCATCTGCACACCAACTTTAAATTGACGCGTTACGCTGGTTATCTGGCCTTAGTCAAGCCAGATGGCACGAGTATTGCCTGGGAATATGTGAGCAAGGAACAATACCCCGATGTCTCCTATGGCATCGACGCGGCCGGTTATACGCGTTATTTCCGGCATCCATCGCCGGGTGGCCCCAATAGCACGGTTGGCGAAGATGCAGCGCCAGCGCTGAGTGATGTCCACCATCAGGCAGAACCAATTCATAGCGGTGAGAATTTAGTGGTGACCGCGGTCGCCGCAACGCCGGCGCCGGCGTTGCAAGTCTGGCTGCATTACCGGGTGATGTTTGGGGCTACGGTTGATGTTCCTATGTTGGATGATGGGTTGCATGGCGACGGTGGGTCCAGGGACCATATCTATGGCGCGGAGATTCCTGCCAGCGCTTATGCGCCTGGGCAAATGGTGCGTTATTTTGTCACCGCGGTTGATGGCGCCAATCAGACGGCGCGGTTGCCGCTATTTTTTGATCCGAATGATAATGCGCAATATTATGGAACGGTGATCCAGCCGGACTATACCGGCAGCCAACTGCCGGTTGTGCATTGGTTTGTCCAGAATTATTCGGCGGCCAACAAGGATATTGGCACGCGTGCCTCGCTCTACTATGCCGGTGAATTTTACGATAACGTTTTTGTGCGCCAACGTGGGGATTACACTCGACAATTCGAGAAGAAAAGCTATAAATTCGACCTGACAACCGAGCACCCTTTTCTCTTTGCGCCTGAGGAACATCGGGTAACGGAGATTAATTTAAACAGTACCTACACGGATCGTGACTATATCCGGCCCGTATTAGCCTGGGAAACTTACCGCGATGCAGGTGTTCCCTACAGCATCAGCTTTCCCGTGCGCATGCAACGTAATGGTAATTTTCACAGCGTGGCGCTCTTTGTCGAACAGCCAGACAAAGATTATCTGGACCGCCAAGGCTTGGATCCCGATGGTGCGCTCTACAAAATGCATACGACCATGAACGCCGGCCAGAGTGGCGGCTTTGAGAAGAAAACCCGCGAGGATGAGGGCGATGGCGATTATCAGGCGTTTCGTTCGCAACTCTTTTTACCGGCCGATGCGCGGCGCCGCTTTTTGTACGACAATGTCAATCTGCCCGAAATGATCAACTATCTGGCCGCCACGGCCATCCTGCATGACAACGATGCCGTGACCAAGAATTATTATCTCTATCGCGATTCTGACAATACGGGCGAGTGGCAAATTTTTCCGTGGGACAAAGATCTGACCTTTGGCCGCATGTATGCAGAAACCTTACTCAGTACCAAAATTTGGGCCAATGACGATCCCTACAGCCATCCCTTATTTGGCAACGCGGCGCATGCCAGGTTTGATGACAAGTGGAATCAACTGATTGAGGCGCTCTATGCCGTGCCAGAAATCCGCGAAATGTATTTGCGGCGCCTGCGCACGTTGATGGATCAGTTGTTACAACCGTCGGAAACGCCCTATGCGCAACGCTATTATGAATCACGCATTAACGAACTCTACAGCCTGATCAAACCCGATGTGATGCTTGATCAGGCGGCCTGGCCACCGGATTGGGCCAGCGGTCAAAGTTTTGACGCGGCGATTAACGGGATCAAAGAAGAATATCTACCCGAGCGGCGCACGCACCTTTTTCAAACGCATGGACCAGGTGGCGATGGCGTTGTGCCCGCGGCTCAACCAGCGAACTTCTCGATCAGTTTTGGTGAGATCGTGCTGGACTACACAACGCCAGCCCACAACCAAGAATACTTTGCTTTGACCAACCCCAACAGTTTTGCGGCTGATATCTCTGGCTGGCGGGTCACAGGCAGCGTAGAATATACCTTTCAATCTGGTGTCGTCATTCCGGCTGGCGGAACACTCTATGTCGCCGCTAGCTCACCGGGCTTTCGCAACCGACCCACCAGCCCGCGTGGGGGCGAAGGCCGTTTGCTCCAAGGCGGCTATGTGAATCGCCTCTCGACTTCGGCAGGACGCTTGAACTTGCAGAATGCCGACGGCACGCTCATCACTACACTTGGTTTTGTGACCCCGCTTAGCGATCTTTCCGGCCATTTGGTGATCACCGAGCTTAATTATCATCCGCCCAACGGTTATGGGATTGATGGGGAAGAATTTGAATTTATCGAATTGAAAAATATCGGCAGCAGCGATTTAGATCTCGCCGGCGTCCAATTCAGTCAAGGCATCGATTTTGCCTTTGCGGCGGGGACAATTCTGCACCCTGGCGACTTCGCGGTGCTTGCCCGCAATCTTGCCGCTTTCCAACAGCGTTATCCAGGTGTGACGATCACCGGAGAATATACGAAGAAACTGAGCAATGATGGTGAGCGTTTGACGCTAATCGACGCGGTGGGCCGGCGGATCTTTTCCTTTGCTTATGGCATTGCGGCGCCTTGGCCCAGCAGCGCAGACGGCGGCGGCGATACACTGGTGCATGTGCGACCGGAGCAGTGGCCGGATCAGGTCTGTGACTGGCGCATCAACACGCAACTCTACGGCACACCAGGTAAAGACGATGAGGTTGTGGCTGAGGCGACTTGTCCCTATTCGGTCTATTTGCCAATGGTAACGCATGGCCCGTAGGGGCGTGATTGATCACGCCCAAGAGACAATAAGCGCAGGCTGGGCGTGATCAATCACGCCCCTACGATTGTCCGCTCGTTAATAGGGTGAACCTAGCTGTAATTTATCGTTAAACGAGTAGCATGCATGAAATTATCTAGCTGGCGGTTTGTCTGCTTGTGGCTCTTTCTCGTGGCCCTGTTGGCGCCACGGTTGACACAACTGAACCACTTTGTAAACAGTGACGAGCGTAAATGGCTGGCCCGTTCGGCCAATTTTTACCTGGCGCTGACGCAGCACGATTGGGTCAATACCTATCAGAAAGAGCACCCCGGTGTGACTGTGACCTGGGCAGGCGCCGCGGGTTTCCTCTGGCGTTATCCCGCCTATGCACAAGCAACACCTGGTGCATTTCTGGGTGAAGATCTGGATCTGGAGCATTTTTTGCGCGCCCACGGTCAGCGCGAACTTGATCTGCTAATCGCGGGGCGCGTTTTTCTGATCCTGATCGGCGCGGCGGCCTTGACACTGGCCTTTTTCATCGCCCAGCGGCTGTTGGGGTTGGCCGTGGCAACGGTCGGCTTTCTGCTGATCGCTTTCGACCCTTTTCATATTGCCCTCTCGCGCATGTTGCATATTGATGGCAGCGAAGCGAATTTTGTCTGCCTGGCTTTGATCGCGTTTTTGGCCTATCTGTTGGGTGGGCGACAATGGCGTTATCTGATCATTGCTGGCATTGCGGCGGGGCTGGCCTGGTTGACGAAGGTCCCGGCGCTCTTTCTCGCCCCGTTTGTCGGTTTGCTCTTATTGCTGGAATTTGGGCAGACTTGGTGGCAGACACGCCAGTTTAAAGGTGCGGACTTGCTGCGCACAATTGGCGTTGGGGTGGCCTGGGGCGCGATTGGTTTCGCCACGGTGGTGTTCTGCTGGCCAGCCATGTGGGTGGACCCAATCGGGACGCTGGGCAAGGTCTTTGGGTATGCGTTGATCGAGGCAAATGGGCATGGCAAACCGATCTATTTTGACGGCGAGGTGATTGAAAGTTTTGCTAATCCAGGCGGGCTGCTCTATCCGCTCACTTGGCTCTGGCGCACAACGCCGGTGACGATCTTTGGCTTAATCCTCGCGCTTGTGGCTTGGATCTGGCCGCGCCCATTTCACCTGCAACCGGTGTTGCGTCGCGCCATGGCCTATCTCACCCTGTTTGCCATCGCCTTTCTCTGCTTCATGACGCTGGGCGAAAAACGCTTTGACCGTTATCTGATTCCGATCTATCTGCCGCTCGATCTCGTCGCTGCGGCCGGTTGGGTGCTGGCTTTGCAGTGGCTCACCGATATCTCACGCTCGCCGCTTCGTATGATATCGTCGTTAACCCCGTCAACAGTCCCCTCCCCAGCACCTGGGGGGAGGGTTAGGGTGGGGGTAGTCCGTTTGCTTATGCCAGTCTTTCTGAGCGCCCTAATCATTTGGCAAGGCGCGCTCGCTCTGGCCGTTGCGCCCGATTATATGGCCTATTACAACCCGCTGGTGGGTGGTGGCCCCAAAGCACCTTCGGTCATGATGATTGGTTGGGGCGAAGGGATCGACGATGCGGCCTATTATTTGAATACCAAACCCAACGCCGCCAACTTGCGGGTGGCCGCGTGGTATGCGCAGGGCGGCTTCTCCTATTTTTTTGCCGGGGAACAAGTCGAAAACCTGGAGTATACCAGTGCCCCCGATATTAGTAAGTGGCTCGCCACGGATTATTTTGTCACCTATGTGCATCAGTGGCAACGTCAATTACCCGAGCTGCGGCTGCTCGACCATTTTAGTCGTTATCAGCCTGAAAAGGTGATTACCCTGAATGGGATTGAGTATGCGCGCGTTTATAACGGCCATGCCGTGCCGCCGCCGCCTTACCTGGCGCCGGGACGTACGCCGCGTTATGTGGATTGGGGTGGCGCGATCCGCTTGTTGGGCTACGAACTGCCCGATCAACCGCTGCAACTGGGCGCGCATTTTGATGCCGATTTCTTGTTGCAAAACCTGGCCCCGATTGATCGAAATCTAAATGTGCTCGTGCGCATTGTCGGTGCAGACGGTAGTCAACTTCTGCGCAGCGAAGGCTGGCCTTTGGGGTCGCCAACGTCGGGCTGGGTGCTTGGCAAAATTTGGCAAGATGGTCATGCTTTCACCCTGCCGGCCACGACCAAGCCTGGCCTCTATCGTATTGAACTTAGCTTCTATGACCCAGCCACGCTCAACCCGCTGCCAGCGGTGGATGCGTATACCAAGGCTGAACTTGGTTCCGTCCATGTCGTCGATTACCTGGTTGTCGGTGATGTGCAGGTGAAGCCGCAACAACTGTTCCAGCCACCTGTTAATCTGGGTGGTCAGATCATGTTGCTGGGCGTCAGTTTGCCAGCCGCGCCATTGCTCAAGCCAGGTGCGACGTTGTCGGTAGCCTTGGATTGGCAGGCCAGCCAAGCGTTGACGACCGATTACACGTCGTTTGTCCATTTGCTCGGCCCGGATGGCAAACTAGTTGCCCAAGAGGACAAGCAGCCGCAAGCCAGTTTCCTAGCCACCCATCTTTGGCAGCCGCAACAGACCATGCGCGAAATGTATACCTTGACCCTGCCTCTGGATGCAAAGCCCGGTCGTTATCAGTTGTTGGCTGGCTTGTATGACGCCACCGGCCAACGGTTGTCTGTGTTGGTCAATGGTCAGCCAGCGGGCAATGTCGTGCCCATCACTGAGCTAGCCAAGATCGTGCTTGAGGTGAAATAATGGTTGCGTCCACACGTCTGCACCAGGGGCATCTGCACCGGGGGCGTCTGAACTGGTTGATTGCGCTGCTTTCCGGCATTTTTCTCTTGGTCATGTTCGCCTTGCTCTTTGGGTTGAGCATGCATCGTCGTTTCAGCCATGATGAACACCAGTTTATCGCCAGCGCCGTGTTGGTGGCGCGTGAACATCTGGAACCCTATCGCGACTTCGCCTATTTTCATGTGCCGAATCAGACTTATCTCTGGGCGCTATTCTATCATTTTACCGATCACTATCTGCTCATTGCCCGCCTATTTTGTGCAGTCTGCGGCTGGTTATTGCTGGTGGTGATCTTTGCCGTCGCCCTGCAACTTTGGCGCGGCTATGCAATGCGCATTCGGTTGGCGTTGGCGGCTGGCAGTGTGTTTTTATTGGCGGCCTCACCGAGCTTTTCGTACACGAGTGGGCGCGCCTGGAATCATGATCTGCCCGTCTTGTTGACGGTGGTGGCCTTTTTGGTGCATGTGCATGGATTGCGTCACCCTGGAAAGAATTTCTGGTTTTGGTTCAGTGGCTTGCTGGTGGGCTTTGCGGCGGCGACTCGGCTCTCTTTTGCGCCAGCGGTATTGCCCTTTGCCCTGGTCATTTGGCTGGCGTTGCCCGCTGAAACCAGACAGACGCGCCTGCGTTGGATCGGTTGGTTTGCGTTTGGCCTGTTGTTGAGTTCTGCGCCCACCCTCTACGCCTTCACCCAAGCGCCACGCGCCTTTATCTTTGGCAATTTGGAATACGCCGAGCTCAACACGCTTTATCGCGAAGTCAATGATTATGAAAAGGGCATGACAGCGAGCAGTAAATTTCAATTTGTCGCAGTCAATCTGCTGCTCAGTCAGCCGGGAAATTTACTGCTCCTGGTGGCTTATCTTGGGCTGGGCTTGCCGCGTTTGCGCCGCCCGGCAATTGTGCAAAGCCTGGTAGCAGAGAATCTAGAACTGGGGTTGATCGCGCTGATCTTGCTTGCGTTTATGCCAGGCGCGCTGGCCCCAACGCCACCGTGGCCGCAATACTTCTATCTATTTTTCCCTTTCTTTGTGCTGGCCGCGCTCTATGGGTTGCGTCAATCACATCCGAATTGGGTGAAACGTCGCCAATTCTGGGTGGCTGGCGGATTGGCCGTGATCCTGGTGGCCTGGTTCGCCTTTGACGAATATAATCATGTGCTGCTGGTGGCTACGCCCGCCGAATGGTATCCGGTTGAGTTTCACCAGGATAGCCAACAATTGGCGGATCTGCTTAATGTCAACCATGATGCGCAGGTGCTAACGGTGTCCCCCGCCGCCGCGTTGGAGGGTGATCTCCAGATCTATCCCGAATTTGTCAATGGCCCTTTTGCCTTGCGCGCTGGGACATTCTTATCGCTCGCGCAGCAGGCCGATTACAAACTCGTCGCCCCCAATCAATTGGATGAATGGTTGGGCAAAGAGCGACCAGATGCGATCTTGGTGGGCTTGAACGACCGGGACGCCTTTGACGAGTCACCTGTGTTGGATTTTGCCCAACGCCAACACTATACGCCTATACCGCTGGGCAAGGGCGCTTTTTTGTGGACTGATCCGTTGGTGGAATGGGGCGGCGTGATCCGGCTCGGCACCTATACCTGGCGCGAACAACCGGTCATGCCCGGCGCCACCTGGCCGCTGATTCTCTATCTACAAAGCGTGGCGCCGATCGCGCATAACCTGAACGTGACGGTGCGTATTGTCGATGCTACGGGGCATGAATGGGTGCGCGATGACCAGTGGCCTTGGGGGCGACCAACAAAAACCTGGAAGCCGCAAGATGTCTGGTTTGACGGCCACAATTTGACCATGCCAAGCGCTGCGCCGGCCGGGATTTATCGTGTAGAAATGAATTTCTTCGACCCTGACATCCAACAATTGTTGCCGGCGCTTGACTTGCGTCGCCATGCGCCGATGAGCGATGCTTTTGTGCTCGGTTATCTCATGGTTGCCCAGCCGCCTGCCCTGCGACAACTATTAGCACCAGCGGCGGAGTTGGGTAAAGCGGTCAAGTTACTCGGAACAGACCTTGCGCCGGGTGCAACAAGCGCACCGGGGGAAACGCTGAAAATCCAGCTGCAATGGCAGGCCATGCGCACGCTTCACACTGATTATACAGTTTTTGCTCATCTGTTGGGGCCGGATGGCAAATTGGTGGCGCAGCAGGACAAACAACCGTTGGACGGCTTTTTTCCCACCAGTCGCTGGTTACCGGGCCAGACTGTGGCGGATAGTTATCAACTTGCGTTGCCAACTGATGCGGCGCCGGGTCAATATACGCTGGAAGTTGGGTTGTATAATCTAGCCGATGGACAACGCCTGCCCGTTGTACGCGACGACAAAACGGTGGGCGACTCAGTCACCGTTGCCACTGTACAGGTAAAGTAAATTTATGAACCGTGCGCGGAACGCGTCAGCCATTGGTCTGTTGGGGCTGGTGCTATTAGCCCATGTTATCCTTTTTTCCGCCTTGCCGCTCACTTGGCGCACGCTAGCCGCGCTTTGGATTGCCGGGTTCATACCGGGCGCTTTACTCGCCGAGTGGCTGGTCGATCGCCAGGACGCTGCTTGGGCCATGGCGGAACGGGGGCTTTATGCGATGGGCGCGGGGTATACGATTTTGGTGTGCGCAACGCTCTTTGCCAGTTACCTGCCCGGCGGCCTTAGCCAGATCCAGATGCTGGTGATTTTTGATGCATTAACGGTGATCTTCTTTGGCTTATGGTGGCGGAAACCGCAAGCGTTGCGGGAGACTTCACTGGCAAGTAAGCCTGCGCCGCCCACGCGCCGTTGGTGGCTGGCGGCGTGGATCAGTTTGCTGCTGGTGGGTGGCTTTTTTCGGGTGACCGATTTAGGCTATTCCGAATTCCAGAGCGATGAGGCATCGCCGGCCTTACGCGCCGTGGCTGTGGTGCAAGGCAATGAAGATGTGCTATTCCTACATAAAAAAGGCCCGACCGAAATCCTCATCCCGGCGGCCATGTTGGCGTTGACCGGCCATATGACCGAAGCGAGCGGACGGTTGCCTTTTGCCTTGGCGAATCTGGGCTGTTTGCTCGCTGTGTTTGTGTTGGGCTGGCAACTACTCAACCCGTTGGCCGGTTGGATTGCTGCCCTGTTACTGGCGCTTGATGGCTATTACATTGGCTATGCCCACATGTTGCAATATCAGAGCGTTCTGTTTCTGATGACACCATTAGTGGTGTTGCTGCTCTACCGCTTGGTAAAGGAGCGACCTCATGCTGCGTCGGTTGGGCGCGGGGCCGCGTTGAGCCGATATCTTCTGCTGGCTTCCCTTTTTGTCACCACCGGTTTATGGTCGCATTATGACGGCGTGCTGGTCTTTTTGCCAGGGCTCTATCTGCTCTGGATGCTTGTGCGACGCGGTCTGCCAATCACACAACTGGGCCGCGCCTTGATCATCCCGATCAGTGTAAGTGCGCTTTTGCTGGGTAGCTTTTACGTGCCTTTTGTTTTGGACCCGAATTTTCGGGTGACTTATACCTATTATACGACGCATGTGATCGGCACGAGCCAATGGATTTACAATCATTTGGTTGAATTCGCTGACCTAACCACGCTTTTTAATACCGTCTATGCGTTTTGGCTGCTCATCGGCGTCACCAGTTTGGCGTTGGCGCTGCTCTTCTGGCGCAATAACCGCGGCTGGCCGGGGCGCATGCTGGCCCTGCTGGTTATTTTGGTGAGCTTGTTGGCGGTTTTTGCCCCAGCGCGCTTGCTGATTGGCTATGTCGATCTCATGCCTTGGCTGTTTGGGCTGATCTTGTTGAGCGCATGGTGCATGCCGCGGCTGACGCTGGAAGATCGGCTGCTTTGGCTCTGGTTTGGTCTGCCGCTTTTCCAGGCGCTGTTTCTAACCAAAGCGCCGAGCGCGCATTTTCATGTTTTTATTGTCCCTTGGCTGTTGATTGTGGGGCAGACATTAGCCTGGCTTTGGCGCCAATGGCGGGCCTATGCGGGTGAGTGGGTGGCTGTGGGCCTGGGGCTTAGCCTGGCTGCATTTTGCGTTGTTTTATTTGGCAGCTATGAAGCTTGGTTTTATCTGGCCCACACGGAGGCCGCGCGCCATTGGTCGGCAGTTGTGCGGCCGCGCTGGTGGCCAATCCATGCTTCGATTGAGGGGAAACCAATTTTTGGGACGCCCCATGTCAACGGCTGGAAGGTAATCGGCGTACTTGCGCAGGAAGGGAAACTGCGTGGTTCGTATAATACAAATATTCGGCAGTGGGCGAGTGATTGGTATACCCGTGGCGCGGAATACTGTGAAGATAGAGCGCAATATTATTTTATTGATTTATTGGGGCGGCGCGAAGATCAGCGGCAAATGGATGCCAAACTGAAAGGCCAGTATCAACTCTTTGGCACTGTCTATGTCCAGAACGAACCGCGTTTGGAAATCTATCAACGGGACGCCGTGACCACGCCGCAACGCTTTGATGCAGAGAATTACGCTGCCCGATTTGATGCCCAATGGTCGGGTGCCGAT
>JBBQBY010000229.1:0-10538 GCA_038318235.1 Caldilineales bacterium | reverse complement strand
TGTTCGGCCTCGCCGGTGGTGATAATGCCTGACCGCGCCAACGCCCTGGCATACGCTTGACTGCCGCGGATATCGACAGCCCATAGCCGTTTGTCAAAGTTGATCGATGCATTAAATTTTTCCATCAACGGGTCGGTTTTGCCGGTGAAGCGTCCGCCCCACAATTTGCTGCTCATGCGTGAAGAGTCCTTTCGATTAAGGTTGGCTTTGGGGCATCATTCATGGGTATAGTGTAGCATCGCTAGGGTTGCGCTGCAAGTATTCCGGATTTTTTGCTGCTCTATGGTATAATAGACCCCATGACTGACAAAATTATTAACACCTTTCAGCAGCGTCGTCAGCTTGAACAAGCGATTACCGACTTCGCGCAGACGCAAACCGAAGCGGAATTAGCCAGCGCAACGCAGTTGCATGTGGAAACGTTGCATCTTCGTTTGGGTCATTTAGACAGAGCTCAGATTACTACATGGCGCCGGATGAGCCCTGCTCGGCGTTTGAATATAGCTTTTCAAGCCTATCAATTTGCCCTGAACGTTGTGCGTGTTACAGAGCGGCAGAAACATCCTACTTTATCACCAGATGAGTTAGCTTGGCGAATTACACGGCGCATGCAAGGCAATCCAAAGCTGGGCAAGTAGTAAGCAGATGGAATCAGTCAAAGATTTTGAACTAAGTGCTTTCTTTACCTACGTCGTTGAGGTATTAGAAAGAATCGAAATTCCCTATATGGTCGTTGGTGGTTTTGCAGCCATTTTTTATGGTGAACCACGCCTAACCATTGATATCGATATCGTAGCCGATATGCAACCCCAACACGTTATAGATTTCGTTGCTGCTTTTCCAATCCCAGCTTATTATGTCAGCGAAGAAGCCATCCGAGACTCACTCCAACGTCGCTATCCATTTAATGTCATCCAGCCATCAACCGGTGCAAAAGTCGATGTTGTGCCCTTGCCTCAGGATCTATTTACCCGTCTAGCCTTTCAGCGTCGGCAACGTTTGGTATATGATGAAAATCAGCACTCAGCCACCTTTATCACGCCGGAAGATATCGTTTTGGCAAAATTGATGGCGTTTCAGGAAACTGGTTCCGATAAACATCTACGTGATGCGCGTGGGGTATTAGTACTCCAATGGGAACAATTAAACCTAGAAGCAATCCAGCGTGGGGCAAGAGGTGCAGGGGTGGCAGAGCAGTTAGAACGTTTATTGGAAGTTGTACGCCGCGAGCTAGAGTAACAACCTAATTATGACTGACAAAATTATTAACACCTTTCAGCAGCGTCGTCAGCTTGAACAAGCGATTACCGACTTGGCGCAGACGCAAACCGAAGCGGACTTAGCCAACGCGGCGCGCCGCATCGTCCACACCTATCCAACAGATTTGGTGCTTACACTGCTACTGAAACATTTGGATACTGGGGACAGCCAGGTACGCGGTGGTTTGGGGCATATTGCCGCGCTATTGCCGCCAGATGAGACGGCAATAGCCTTGCACAATTTTGTCGCCAATCGACAACACAATGCGGCGGCGCGCGTTACGGCTGCCTTGATTGCCGAGCGCTTTCTGAGCCTAGAATTGCCCGGCGCGCTGATGAGCGATTTGCATAATTCCGATGAAATCGCCTTTCAAAGTTTGCGCGAGGCCCTCGCCGTGGGCAAGCGCGATCGCCATGTGCTGCTCGAATATGTGACTCAGATGCAGCAGATGGGCGAAGAGATCGCGATGATGGTGCTGAACTTGTTGGGGCGCGTGCCAGTCAGTGACCAAATTGAACTGTTGCGATTGATTGCCCAGGATGTCCGCCCGCGCATCAGTAAAGAAGCGGTGACACGCTTGGAGCATTTAACCAGCAGCGAGGCGCATCAGGCTGCTATGCGTGCCTTGCATGGCCTGCAATTCACGCTGCCCATTGACCAGAGTATGCAAATTGAACGCGCTTTGCGCAAGTTAAGTTTCACCGGCAAGCGCTACACGCCGCCGTCTAACCAAGACTGGCGCGCCCTGCTCAGCCCGGCCGATGTGAATGGCACGCAGAGCATCTGGCTGCTCAAGATGCCCGAAGCCCCCGCGGCGACTGGCGTTTTATTAGGCTTTGTCTTCAATTTGGCGCAGGGGATTGTCCACTTTTTCGGCAGTGAAATGATGGAGCGTTCAGTGCTGCCCGATCCGCAAACGATTGGTAGCCTGGTGCCTGTGGCCACCGATGACGGTGGCACGGCGGTCTTATTGGAAGTGCCTTTTGATTACGGGCGCTGGTTGTTGGCGACAGCCATAGAATTCCAGCGCAGCGGCAAAGCCCAACCATTAACCGGTGAATATACACTCTACAACGATCTGATCTGGCAATTTGACGCACCGCAGGTGGACGAACAGGTAAAATTATTCTTTCAACCCAAGCTGGCGGTAAAACCCGTGGTCAATGCCGAAACCTTGGATGCCTATGCCGCTAATTTGTTAGCCCATCCGATCATGGAAGAATGGAAGTTGCAGAATCGCAGCCTTTTGCAGGCCGCGCGCCCGAACGCATCTGCCGCAGCCACCTTGCCCGCCACCGGCATTGTGGCCATGCTCTTGCACGAATTAGAGAAGTGGCCGGAAAATAGAGTGCTTGTGAACGCCCTGGAGGTCGGTTTACGCGCCCAAGCTGGCTGGCTGTATTATCGCGGTGAGCCAGAAAACGCCCAGCAGGCCCAGATCCTGGCCGACCAGATGCAACAATTGCCGCTGCCGCAAAACCCTTTATTGGCGCGCATGTTGGCAGCGGGCATTGATGAGAAGTCGTAAAACTGGCTAAAAAAACCTTATATAAGTCGTGTTTAGCAAAATTTATAAACGACATAGCCAAAGACAAATCGAAGCAACTTGGGCTTCACTAGTGAGGTTAGCGGCATTGGTCAAAATCCCACTTTCGAGTTGCTGCCAAATTTCATTAGACATATCCTTCTCAATCGCCGCCCCAATGAAGAACAGATAGGGAGAGGGCGCTTTTTCCATGAAGGCTCTTTGAATTCGATTTAAGGCAGATTGAGCAGTTTTCCAGTGCTCATCTGCCCCCGCAGGATCAATACCACCTTTAAGTTCACCCAGGGCTATATACAGTTCTGACATGCCATACGTGACCTTAGAAAGCTTTCCGGTTGCGAAATCCTTTGGACTGCCATTGAACAAACACAAATCCACATTCTTGTTCACCGAAGGCACTTTGATGTTATAAACAAGCGTGCGGTTTTCTTCACCTTTCTGCCAGCTTAAGCCGCGGACGCGTAATTCGATATCAGCGTCATCCATTGATTTTTCCACCCATCTGTTCGTAGAAGTATCAAGCCATTGGTAAGACTGCCCGGTAATTGTTAGCGCAGCTATGATTGAGCGTGTTGTTTTACGTTGTGCCAACACACCGGCGATATTTCTCATCATTCCGCCAAGTGTATCGCCACGCGTAAGTAAAAATCGATAAACTAGTTCCTCGACCCAGCTTTCCCCTTGAGGTTCCAGATAATTACGAATAAGAGCCAAAATTGCCTCTTGTTTATCACTAGGTTGGAGATATCCAGTAGCTTTGTCTGATATACCTGCTGCTACGAGCAAAGCTGGTTCAATATCTTTGATTGAAAGTAGATCTAAAGGCGAATTGATCACAGAGGCGGCGGCTTTGAGTAAGCGCGCTTGTTGAACCAGTGGGGTTGCTTGCCTGTTTTTCTCTAAAGCAAGGGATACGAAACCAGCACGTGTTGCTTCATATGATGTGACGAGATCGCTACTTGATGTTAAATGTTGATGATATGGTCTTAGAAGAGCCATTATTTTTTTCTCCAAACATAGACACATTTTCGTAACGACTCACGCCCATGCTCACCCATCTGTTGGCTGCTGTTGCCTTTGCCTTGCGGCAGTACAAGAATATTTTCGATAGATAGGCCGAGTTGCTCTGCAATGCTCGACAAAATCATATCAACAGAAATACTAGCACCGGCGTAACGCACGTTATCATTGACCATCAACAGCAAAGCGTCTGGTTTCATGACACGTGTACATTCAGCAAGGATACAAGCCATCTCATAGAAATAGCCTTTAACCATTCTTGGAATACCATTATTATTCAATATTCCTTGCGATTTTTGATTATCTAGATAACTAAGAATGGCTTGAAGTAGCATTTGCTCGTTTGTTACATTAATGGCCGTCACCCAATCTGGGTTGATGTCAAGCAAATCTTTTGTGCGGTTTTCAACTGTACAACTCAGCATATCCTGGCGGAGTTGCACCAATGCTTTTTCATCAATACCAAGTAAAGCGAGTTCGAGTGCATAGGTGCGCGTATAATCATAACGATTACAGTAGGGTGGAGAAGTGATAATAGCGTCATAGGTGTTACTGGGCAGCTTCGGCATAATGTCGAGACAGGATCCCGCAAAGAGTTGTAATTTCCCCTGATATACATTAGATGCAAACAGTTCCGATTGACAATTTGCATTCGTGATATCGTTAAGTATTTCGTTTATTTTGTCTGAGATAGCCTGTTCAAAGCTAAGAATTTTACCTTTGTCGAATGGTTTAATGCCTTGTCGTCGCCCAGCGCGGTAATCCCAGCGCAAATACTGACCATCTTTACGTGTATAACTAATTGATTCTAATACACATAACAAGGCAAAGCGTAGTAGCTTTTGCACACGCCAGCTTTCCTGTTGGCAAGCAGATAAATAACGTTCAATACTCGCCTTTGTTTGTTCGGAATATGCGCCTTGTGTAATACGTAATTCTGGCAAAGTAAGATCAGAATTCGCATGTTGCCACAAACGCAACTTCGACCAACGTGCTAAAACATCTATATCGTCCGGTGTAAGTCCTGCTTCAACGAGTTGTTTTGCTTGAATAATCTGCTGGCCGATCGGTAACAGTTCAATACCATCAGCATCTATTCCCAATGCATTCGCTGCGAACAAAGCTGTACCACTCCCTGCAAATGGATCGAGGATACAGCCACGCGTAATTTGGTATTTTTGAAAGAGATATTCAACTAAGGCAGCAGAAAATCCTTCTTTATATTTGTACCACCGATAGATAGGCCGCATTTTGTTAGCTTGAAAGCTAACGAGTGAGCGATTAAGCGATGACTGAATTGAGAATTTTGAATTAAAATGTATGGCGAACTGAGCATCGAGCCGCTCAATTTCATTTAGGGTACCTACATGTTCATTATGAGAAGCTTCTGATAAAATGGTAGAATTTAGCATGGTGTCACTCTCATTTCTTAGGCCTAAAGTAAACAAGCTATTGGGCGCTTAGCTCAAAGCTTTTGGCAGCATACCTCAGAAATTATTCATCTGCCAATCGTTAAGGCAACTATTCAAAATTGGTGATAAAATGATTCCCATAATCTGAAGCTGTACGTTTGACTTTCGAGGGTATGTAGGGTATTCTTTTAGCTGTTTATTGAGTGATTTCGTTGATAATATTGGAATAATTATGTTATTCAGGAAGACGTCCGCCGGAAGCGGACATGAATCAGCATAGAGAGCAGTGGCCGCTAGGTTGCTGGGCTGCCTGCTTTTCACCGCTTCCACTACGCCACACCGGTTATCCGGGTGGCGTTTTTTGTTGGGAAAAAGTAATGTAGAGGTTAGAGAACAGATATAATCTCTAATCGCCAATCTCGATTTGATTCAAAAGGGGAAATTTAAATGGCCACACAACCTATTGTCAAAAAAGCGGTGCTCGCCTATTCCGGCGGGCTGGACACGAGCATTATTGTGCCGTGGTTAAAGAACACCTATCACTGCGAAGTCATCTGCTTTTGCGCCAATCTGGGCCAAGAAGATGAACTGGTTGGGTTAGAAGAAAAAGCGCTTGCTTCGGGCGCCAGCAAGTGTTATGTCGAAGATTTGCGCAACGAATTTTTGACCGAATATGTCTTCCCCACCATGCAAGCCGGGGCGATCTATGAGCGTGAATACCTGCTGGGCACCTCCTTCGCCCGCCCGATCATTGCTAAACATCTGGTGCGCATTGCCGAACTAGAGGGCGCGGATGCTGTCGCCCACGGCGCCACCGGCAAGGGCAACGATCAGGTGCGCTTTGAATTAACCGTGATGGCACTCAACCCGCGCTTGCGCATTATCGCCCCGTGGCGCGAATGGAACATCAAAGGTCGCGTCGATGCCCTGGATTATGCCGCCGAACACAACGTGCCGGTCAAGGCGACGATGGCGCGCATCTACAGCCAAGACAAAAATTTGTGGCACTTGAGCAACGAAGGCGGCCCACTAGAAGATCCGTGGAATGAGCCGCCCGCCGACATGTTCGAGTGGACGACGAGCCCGGAAGAGGCGCCGAATGAGCCGGAATATGTGGAACTTGAATACGAAAAGGGCATCCCCACGACGATCAACGGTCAAAAAATGGACCCAGTCATGCTCGTGAAGACGCTCAACACCCTGGGTGCCAAGCATGGGATTGGCCGCGTGGACATTGTGGAAAATCGCCTGGTGGGCATGAAGAGTCGCGGGGTCTACGAAACACCCGGCGGCACGATTATCTATCGCGGGCACGCGGCGCTGGAGCAATTGTGCCTGGACCGCAACATGTTGCAGTACAAGCAGCAGATCGCGCTCAAATTTGCCGAGTTGGTCTATAACGGCCAATGGTTCACCCCATTGCGCGAAGCCTTGACCGCCTTTGTCGACAGCACAGAGCAGAATGTTACCGGCACCGTGCGCCTAAAACTCTACAAAGGCAACCTGATTCTAGCTGGTCGCAAAAGCCCCTACAGCCTCTATCGCCAGGACATTGTCACCTTCGAGGAAGGCGATTACGATCACGCCGACGCGCAGGGCTTTATCCGGCTCTTTGGTCTGCCCATGAAGGTGCAGGCGATGATGAAAGAGAAGAATAAGTAGTAGGGATTAGGGCGCTTCAGTAGAAGCGGGATTAGGGATTAAGCGAGTTCATGATTACCAAAATTCTGACAATTTAACAGTAGGTCATCGCTTCCAGCGTGACAAACTCGGTTATACCCATATGGTCCCCGGGTCACCATTGTTCGTCACGCTGGAAGCGATGACCTACGAACGCTGCGCAAGACTGATGTAACCGTCTACTAGTACGCTTTATTTCTCACAATCAGGCTGAGTCCGTAGGACGTTTACTCTATCGCTGCATGACAAGTGCCCAGCAAAATCAATCAGGTCCTACACCGACCTAATCCCGTATCCCTACTCCATATATCCCATCAACAAAGGAGGAATTCACATGACCCTAACCAACTACACTGTCACTGGCTTCGACGTCGCCGGCATTGCGGCGAACATTAAGAAGAGCGGCGCACCCGATCTGACGCTGATCGCCAGCCGAACGCCGTGCCGGGCTGCGGCCACTTTTACACAAAATGCTTTCCCCGCCGCGCCCGTGCTCTATGATCGGCAATTGCTCAAATTTAACCCCGAAGGGGTGCACGGCGTGATCATCAACAGCGGTTGCGCTAATGCTTGCACTGGCACACCGGGCGACGTGAATGCGCGCCGGACAGCCGAAGCCGTTGAGCAAGCGCTGGGCGCAGGCGACCATTCAATTTTTGTCATGAGCACCGGTGTGATTGGCGTCCAATTGCCCATGGACAAGTTGCTGGCCGGCATTCCGAAAGCCGTCGAGCAATTGAAGCCAGACGGTTGGGACGCCGCCAGTCGCGCGATCATGACAACCGACACGCGCCCCAAGCTGTTTACCCGTTCGCTTGAATTGGGCGGTCAAACCGTGCATTTCACGGGCATCTCCAAAGGCGCCGGCATGATCCATCCCAACATGGCGACGATGCTGAGCACGATTGTGACCGACGCCCATATTGCCCAGTCTTTGCTGCAACAGGCGCTCAGCTACGCCGTGAATAAAAGCTTTAACTGCATCAGCATTGACGGTGACACCAGCACGAATGACACGGTGCTGTTATTGGCCAATGGCGCCGCCGGTCATGCCGAGATCACCGAGGCCAGCAGTCGCTCGTTTGAAGTTTTCCAAGCAACGTTGACGGCGATCTGCACAGATTTGGCCCAGGCAGTGGTGCTGGATGGGGAGGGCATCACCAAATTTGTGACGATCCGGGTGAATGGGGCGCAAGATGATCAAGCGGCGCATCAAGGGGCGAATACGGTGGCGACAAGCCCGCTTGTCAAGACCGCCTTCTTTGGCAGCGACGCCAACTGGGGTCGCATTCTGGCGGCGATTGGCCGCGCCGGCATCAAGGTCGAACCAGAGAAGTGTGAGCTCTTTATCAGTGGCGGGCCAGATGCGGCTACCCGTTTGCCCGAACTACAACTAGTGGCCGGTGGTACGCCGTTGAATTATTCCGAAGAGACCGCCACGACAATTTTCAAACAGCCGGAGATCGATGTGCGGATCGAACTCGGCTTGGATCAAGGTTCGGCAACGGTCTGGACCACAGATCTGAGTTATGAGTATGTCAAGATCAATGGTGATTATCGAACATAGTCGATGCCACAGCCTAACGGCGCGTGAAACATAAAAATTTTACCGTAAAGGACGCAGAGAGCACAAAGGGAATTTTCTCTGCGTCCTTTGCGGTAAATTAATTTATACTGTACTGCGTTTGCTTGTTTGAAAACCGAGCAGTTTGGTCAACACGCAGAGGGAACCGAGTAGCCGGGCGTTTCCTCGGCGTGTTTTGCATTGATCTCCAAAGGCAAGTGGGCGATGAAGCGAAATTTGCTCTATAGGATCGGTAGAGAAATCCAAACTGTGCTGCTTGTACTCGTTGGCACGACGATTGAAGCGCTGGCTTTCAGCATTTTTCAAGAGCCGTACAACCTCGCCGCTGGTGGGGTAAGTGGAATTGGCATTATCCTTAACCATTTCACGGGCTTTTCAGTCTCTGCCTTTTATTTGCTCGTCAATATCCCGCTTTTATTGGTTGGTTTTTTCCGGTTAGGGCGCTGGCGTTTCCTGGTCAACACGATTCTATCGGTGCTGATTTTCTCTGCGGCCATCGAACTATTTCAGCGCTATTTGCCCCATTATCTGGCCCACTATCCACTCACCGACAACATTTTGCTCAGTGCAATCTATGCCGGGTTGGTCAGTGGGATTGGCGGAGGGCTGGTCTACGCCGCCGGCGCAACGATGGGCGGCACGGCGATTATTGGGCGCGTGATTCAACTGCGCACCGGGATTCCGCTCAGCCAGATCTACCTTTTTGTAGACGGCACGATTATCTTGGCGGCTGGCATCGTTTTTGGCTGGGAGATTGCCCTATATGCCATGTTGACCCTGCTGCTGTCTGGTCTGGCCACCGATTACACGTTGGAAGGGCCCAGCCGGGCGCGCACGGCCTTCATTGTCACGACCAAACCCGAGGCAATGCTTGAGCAGTTGCAGGCGGACCTCGGCCGCGGCGCCAGTTATTGGCCAGGCGTCGGCGGCTACACGGGCGAACCGCGCACCATTATTATGTGTACAATCTACCGGCCACAGGTCAATGATTTAAAACGGATCGTCGCGCAGGTTGATCCAAGTGCGTTTGTCAGCATTGACATGACACAACAGGTGCTTGGGTCGGGTTTTACTGAATTCAAGTGACCACGAATCGCGCGATGCAGCACCTCCGCCGCTTAACACCGTCATCAAGTATGCTCGATCCTCGCCTTTTTTTCGGATGCAGCCGCTGCTAGCTATCAGGTTGAAGAATAAATCTTGCTGATGTATGATTAACGCCCGACATCAGTTTCATGTGCGAAGCAGCCAATAATAGCACAGCCACCGATCACACCAACCGCAGTTATAATTGGCTTCGCATCGATTGCCGAGCCTAGCTGCCTGAACGGTGGTTGCTGCCTACGAAAGGAATAGGAAATAAAATGACCCAGACCCAAACCAAGCCAATTGCCATCGATTCCGCCGACCCCGACATCTATAACATCCAAACCAACGCGGCTGGCCCCACGGGTGCGCTGCCGCTTGACCACGAATTGCTCCTCAACGCGCCCAGCGGCGACATCTTTGGCCTGAGCCAAAATGCCGGCATGGGTTGGGATCCCAAGAAATTGCGCCACAAGGAATTCCTCATCCTCAGCACGCAAGGTGGCATCCGCGGGCCGGACGGCACACCAGTTGCGTTGGGTTATCATACCGGCCACTGGGAAGTCGGTCTGTTGATGCAGGCGGCGGCCAAAGAACTAGCCGAACAGGGGGCAATTCCCTTCGCGGCTTTCGTCACCGACCCGTGCGACGGACGCACCCAAGGCACCGTCGGCATGTTTGACAGCTTGGCCTATCGCAACGACGCGGCAATCGTACTGCGCCGTTTGATCCGTTCACTGCCCACGCGCAAAGGCATCATGGGTGTCGCCACCTGTGACAAAGGTCTGCCCGCCATGATGTTGGCCCTGGCCGCCCAGCGCGAGCACCCGACAATTTTGGTGCCCGGTGGCGTTACTTTGCCCGCCGCCGAAGGCGAAGACGCCGGTAAAGTCCAGACCATCGGCGTTCGCTATGCGCAGGGCATGATCACGCTGGAAGAGGCCGCCGA
>JBBQBY010000228.1:0-10544 GCA_038318235.1 Caldilineales bacterium | reverse complement strand
GCACCATCTCCGTGCGCAGCCAATCGATAATCGGTGCATAAGTCAATTGCCCTTCGGCCGCATAGCAACGGGCGCGGGCGATGCCAAAACCTTGATGGCGCGCCCAATCGAGCAATTCCTCAGCCAGCCGGGTTTTGCCAATCCCTGCTTCGCCCGCGATCAAGACCAATTGGGGTTGATCGGCCCTGGCTGACCGCCAGCTTTTCTGTAATTGTTGCCACGCCTCTTCCCGTCCCACAAAAGGCGCATTCGCCACCAATGTCGGGGGCATCGCGCCCGACGCCACACCATTCAGCAAACGTTCGTAGCTCTGCTGGGTTTCGTCATCTGGGTCAACGCCCAACTCTTCACGCAATTGCGTCACACAGGTGTGATAGATGCGCAGCGCCGTCGCCCGGTCGCCGTTGAGCGCATACAGTCGCATTAAGGAGCGATAGCTCGGCTCGTGGAGCGGGTCGTGGCGTAACAACTGTTGGGCATAGGCAATCGCCGCCCCATAGTCGCGCTGTTCTTCTAACAATTGCACCAGTCGGATCAATGCGTCGCTGTATTGTATACGCAGCGTTTCGCGGACAGGGAAGATCCATTCGTCGTAACATTCTGGCAGCAGATCACCGCGATATAAAACAATGGCGTGGCGCAGCAGGTTGATCGCCTCTTCACCCACAACTGTTGGTGTGCGGGCCAGGATCGCGTCAAACGCAGCGACATCCAACCCAAACTCGCCGGCGGGGCACCACTGCACGGTCTGCCTGGCGATTTGCAGGATGCTGTCGGCATCTGGCAACGCATTGCGCAGATAAAGCAACTGTTTGCGTAGATTAGTCAGCGCTTGGGCTTCAGTTGAATCGGGCCAGAAGAGGAAGGCTAGATGACGGCGCGCGAGTGGGGTATGGCGATGCAACGCCAGATACGCCACCAGTGCGCGCAGGCGGGGCGTGTCAAGCTGAGTGATCGGCTTGCCGTTGTAAGTTAGACAAAAATCACCGAGTAATTGGAGCTGAACTTCTAGCATGGGGGCTGGGTTTCGGGTTACGGTCAAAGGCACCATACAGCGCAACTTTGACGAAAAGCCAGATCGTAAGGATCGTGATGCAACAATTATATCATATTTGCGCAACGAGGGAATTGCGGGATCGAGAAAAACCGAATTACTCGGAGAATAAACAAAAGGACAGTATACGAATAAAATCTATTTAAAATGTGGGACGCGGATCAACGCGGATGCACGCGGATTTTAGTAGAATTGCTGTAAAGATCCGCGTGCATCCGCGTTGATCCGCGTCCCATTCTCTCCTTGCTCAATCCCACGCCACAGGAATATCGTGAAGACCGCGCAGAAAAGTATTGGGTCGCCAGGTCAATTGCGCCACGGGGACAGCCAACCGCAGATTGGGCAGACGGCTCAGCAAGGTGCTAACGGCGATCCGCCCTTCCATGCGGGCCAGGGGCGCGCCTAGGCAATAGTGAATGCCCAAGCCAAAGGCCAGATGGCGGTTATTTTCACGCGTGACATCCAGTTGATCGGGGTTCGGATAAAGTGCGGGATCATGGTCGGCGCTAGCCAGGACAACAAACACTGGCTCACTGCGCCGAATTAACTGACCACCGATCTCGACATCTTCTGCGGCAAAGCGCGGCGTAGAGCGTTCCACCGGACCATCATAGCGCAAAAATTCTTCGATCGCATTCGGCATCAGTTCTGGCCTGCTTTTCAACAAAGCGAGTTGTTCCGGGCTTTGTAACAAGGCCAACATGCCGTTGCCAATCAGGTTGACGGTCGTCTCGTGGCCGGCCACAATCAGCAGGATCACCATGCTGTAGAGTTCTTCTTCGCTCAGTTTATCCCCCGCTTCTTCCGCCTGGATCAGCGCCGTAATCAGATCATCTTTGGGGTTGCGGCGCCGCTCAGCAAAAATCTGCCCCAAATAATTGGTAAACTCAACCATCAATTGCTGCGTTTTGGCCCATTCATCCGGTGTGAGCGAAGGTGAGACAAAGGCATTCGACCAGATGCGAAAATGCTCACGGTGCGCGGCTGGCACACCGAGCATTTCGGCAATCACGATGATCGGCAACGGAAACGCATACTGATCGATCAAATCCATTTGACCTTGCGCTGGCAGTTGATCGAGCAATTCATCCGCAATCGCCTGCACCCGGCCTTGCAGCCGATTGACCATCTGTGCCGTAAAGGCCTTGTTGACCAGCGCACGTAAGCGAGCGTGGTCAGCGCCGTCAACATTGAGCAGATGTTGGTTAAGCAAATTTTCCAAGCGTGATGCGGGAGGCAGTTGGGCGCGCTCCACCGGCGTCAACGTCTCCCGATAATTCTTGACAAAGCGTTTATGGTCGCGCAACACCGCTTCGCCATCCACATAGCGGGTAATAAACCACAGCTTGTCCTCACCATTCAAGCCAGTGTGATGACAAACGGGCGCTTGCTCTCGCATCAACGCGTACGTCTGATAAGCATTCGCCTTAAACGCGGGGCTATATAGATCATATGGAGGGGTGTCAGCCATAAAAATTCCTTTCTATAGACCAATTAAACTTTATAGAGGGGCACAGCAAGCAGCGCCTTCGGGCTTACAACACGGGCGCAGCAAGCAGCGCCCCTACGACTTTGTATGACTTTTATTTGGTCGATTAGTTCACAAAATAATCATCCCAGAAGCAGGTAGCTTCTGGGATGATCCATGATCTATGGCAACGTACCCTCTTACTGTGTGCTGGCCGTTTGCGTCAATGGCGTTGTATCCGTGATCGGCGCGCTGGGCGGTGGGAGCGGCGTATCGGTCGGCGGTGCCGGTACGTCCGTTGGCGGCACTGGTGTAGCAGTCGGTGGTGCGGACGTAGCCGTTGGTGGGACTGGTGTATCGGTTGGTGGTGCCGGTGTAACAGTCGGCATCACCGTGGCGGTCGGCGGCTTTGGCGTCCGCGGCGCGGTCGGGCGTACGCGGGCGGGCTTCTTGGTGGGCACGGCCGTCGCCAACTCCGCTTGGACGGATACCGGTGTATCCGTCAGGGTTGGTGTTGGGGTGTCGGCTAATGCCGCAGACGTAGCCGTTGCCGGCGCCTCAGTTGGCGTAGCCACTGATTCGGTTGGCGGCACGTCAGTTGCGGCTGCCGTTGGTGTATCGGTTGCGGACGTATTTGTGGAGGTAGCTGTAGGTTCGTCAACAGTTGGTTCAGCCGGTTCGGGCGTCGCAGTGGCGGTCGGCGCAACAGTTGACGTGTCATCGGCCGCGGTAGCGGTTGCCGTTGCTGCCGTTGCGGTATCAATTGCCGGCGTTGCGGTCGGTTCTGCGGTTGGCGTATCGGCTACGCTGGTGGCTGTACCCGTCGCGACGGAGGTGGCGTCTAGATTGGCTGCCGACGATTCGCGATAGGTAAAGACCGCGCTCGCTTGGGTCGTAAAGTCATTGGTTGCTACAATCACCAAGATCCGCCCAGAATCGATGCTATCACCGTTGGGCCAATCCTCGGGCATCGTGAAGACCAGACGATAGTTACCACTAGCATCCGTGTTACCTGTAGTGTAGCGTTCTGGTGTACCAAAGCGGTTGACATCACCATCGAAGCCAGCCAGGTACACGTTGACCGTCACATTGGTTGGGAAGCCACCGCCGGTTACGGTGACCAACGTGTTGGCCCCACCCGTGCCTGGCGCCAGACTGGCCGAAGGATTCTGCACCGGCGCAACGGGCGTTGCGATGGGTGTTGCCGTAGCGGTGCCTACCGGTGTGGCGGACGGCGTATAGTTGAAGACCGCACTGACCGCAATGCTGTAATCTTGCGTGCCGACCAAAATAATCAACTTATCAGCCGTGATCGGGCTGCCATTCGACCAAGCCGCCGGCATGGCAAAAGACATACTGTAATTGCCGTTGCGATCCGTTGTGGTCGAGGCATATAGTTGCGCGTTATCTGTGCCAATCTGTTCGCCAAAGACCCCCAGACGGGCATAGACGGGAATATTGGCGGGGAAGCCGCCACCGTTGACCGTTACCTGGGTGCCCGCGCCGCCCGAAGTCGGGGCAAGCCGGATCGATGGGTTCGGCACGCTGGTAAAATAGTCAAAGGTGGCGCTGGCCTGCACGCTAAAGCTATCGGTGGCGACCACGATCACCAGTTTGCCATCCTGGATCGTTTCACCATTGTCCCACTCATTTGGGATGGTCCAGCGCATGCTGTAATTACCGTTGGCATCCGTCGTGGTGCTCACATAGCGCTTGGGGCCAGAACTGGAGAGATTGGCGGCGGCCACTTCGGCCAGATAGACCCCCACGCGGGTATTGGCCGGGAAGCCGCCACCATAAATGGTTACTGGTGTATTGGCGCCACCGCGACCCGGCTCAACGTTGGCATAGGGTTGTGAAGAGACGGTCGGCTTCGGGGCGAGCACTTGGAAGATATCACTGGCCTGTACGGTGAAATTGTCCGTGGCGACCAAGACCACAAGTTGCCCCGGTTCAATCGGTTTACCATCCGGCCAGGTGGTTGGCAGGTTAAATTCGATCCGATAGAAGCCACGATTATCGGTCGTGCCATCGGCGTAGCGCTGAGGCGCCGCGCTGGCGCTACTTGCGCGCACTTCGGCGCCCAGATAGACGTGAACAGCGGTGTTGGCTGGGAAGCCGCCACCAGTCACGAACACATGCGAACCGGCTGTACCGGACGTGGGGTTGACATCTGTGTTCGGGTTCGTAGGTGTAGCCGTCCCCTCACTGCCGATCCGATCCCAGCGGAATCTAACCCGCGCGCCGCCATTATGTTCATAATATTCCACGCGCAAATCGGTGTCACCGTCTAGGTTAAGCTCGATGGTATACTCATTGTCATAATTATTGTCATGCCATTCATCAATGACGCGGTCACCGTCCACCCAGACCCGAATCCCGTCATCGGCACGGGCGGTTAGACGATAGAGCCCGCTGCGGAAGTCAACGCTGCGGGTCCAACGCACCGAGAAGTTATCATCGGGAATGCGGTCGTCGGGCGAGTCATTGCCCCAATTAAAGTTGATATCGCCGTCGTTGCGCGTCAACTCTGGATCACCATCCAGCCGCCGGTTTGACCAGTATTCACCTTTCCAATCCGGGTAGCTGTCGGAAGATGACGAATCGATGCGCTCCCACCAGACCTTGATGCGCGCATCGCCGGTGTTTTCGTAATATTCAACGCGCAAATTGTGCGTACCCTGGCCGAGATAAAGGTCAGCCGTCGTTTCGCGAACACTGCCATCATGCCATTCGTTGATCAGCAAATTGTCATCGACGAACAGATAAGCGCCGTCGTCGACCAAGAGATGGAAGCGATAGGTGCCGGCATCAAAATATTGGCCACGCGTCCAGCGCACAGCAAAATTATCAACCGGCAAATTCGTTGCCGGTGCGCCAGTACCCCAATCGAAGTCCACGGATGTATCGTCGCGCACCAACACCGGGTTAGAGATCAGTGAGCGATTGTTGAAGTATTCACCGCGCCAGTTATTGATCGTCGCTGGCGTGTTGACGGGTGTGCTCGTGTACAGGGGCGTTGGGGTGGCCGTTGCGCCAGGGGCATAGGTGGGCGCTGGTGGCGGGCCGACAACGGGCGCCGCGCCCTTGAAGTCGGTGTAGGGGCGAGCCAGCCAACCTTCGCCGCCACCGGGCAAGCGGACATTCAGCCAGTATCCATTCGCGCTTTGACCGATCACCGACAATTCGGTGCCGAGACCCAAGTTAGCGACGATCAGATAGTTGGTACCCGGTCCAGCGCGCAAATTTAAGCCATCTAGCAATACATGGCCCAGATTGGTGGGCGTGGCGGTTGGGGCCGCGACTGTAGCCTGGCTAGACGTGGGTGTTGCTGGCACGGGAGTCGAGGTTGCTGTCGCTGTCTGGGTTAACGTCGAGACAAGCGTACCCGTGATCGTAGCGGTGGCAGCCGTTTCGCCCACCGTAAACGGGGTCGAAGTCCTTTCACCCGTGGTCGAAGAATAGGCAACCACCGTTATATCAGGCGAATCGCTCAACGCGACATCGGGCGGCAAAATAAAAGAGACCGTCACCCGACCATCGTTGTCCGCAGTGGCCACACCAACGGTGGAGGCGACGGTTTTCCCCGCCTGGGTCGATTCAAGATTGATATAGATTACTTCTTTGGGCTGCCAACCGGCGCTAGCCACCGAAATTGAGGTGCCTGGCAGCCCATTGAGCGGTGCAACCGCAATCACCGGTCCAGCCGGCGGCGTGATCGAGGTAGACGTCGGTTCTTGGCCGGTAGCACTAGGCTGCACACAACCGGCCATGAGCAAGATCAGCGCCGCGAGCAATACCCAAAGCGAGGTTTGGGCCCCGCGCCGGCGCAACAGCTTGGTGTCATTGGTCTTTAGTAAACTCATCATAAATCCTTTCCTACAATAAATACACCCTACAAATTAGCTACGTTCATTATACCTTATTATAACGTTAGCTAAGCATAAAAAGTTTAACTCAAAAGGATTAAAAAGCGGTGAGGATTCAGTTAACAGGCGAATTTCTTGCTCACAATGCTTGACAATCGGTAGCCGTTAGATGGATATAAGAGAGGAGTGCAGATGGAACAACGAATGCAGGAAACAACGAATAAAGCGCGTGCTTTATTCGTTGTTTCCTGCATTCGTTGTTCTGACCTACGCCTCGCGCAACTGCAATTGTCCAAAACCGGGCTTGACCAGAATTTCCCCATCGCGAAACACCGTCACGCCGCGCACAATCGTCTGCTCGACGCGGCCCGTAAATTCGTAGCCGACAAAGGCGCTGTGCGGATTTTTGTAGAACAGGTTGTCGGGCGTTAAAGTCCAAGTTTTGTTCGGGCCTATGATCACCAGATCGGCGTCGGCCCCCGGCAACAAAGTGCCTTTATGCGGATACAGGCCAAAGATGCGGGCCGGATTGGCGGCGGTCATGCGCACCAATGCGGGCAGTGACAGCCCGCGGCGATGCACCCCTTCCGGTCAACAAAGCGGGCAGCAAGGTCTGAATCCCGCTAATCCCACCCCAGGCCAGCCACACATTGTCGTTACCCCGTGCTTTTTCTTCCAACAAACAGGGCGAGTGGTCCGAAGCGATCACATCGACTTGGCCCTGGAGCACACGTTGCCATAAGGCTTCGACTTCTTGGCGGGCGCGCAACGGTGGCGCGCACTTCGCCATTGGGCCGATGCGGGCGAAATCGTCTTCGTCAAATAGCAGATAATGTGGACACGTCTCAACCGTCACGTTGACGCCAGCCTGTTTGGCCAGTGCCGCCGCCTGGATGCCTTCAGCCAGGGAAACATGGACAATATGCAATTGTCCGCCGGTCTCTTTCGCCCAAAAGAGCACCCGTTGAATCGCCTCTAGTTCGGTTGCGGGCGGGCGCGCCGCGCCCCAGGCTGCGGTATCCTTGCGCCCTGCTGCTTGTAATTGCTCGGTCAAATAACGCGTCACCCACTCGTTTTCGGCGTGGACGCCCACCAAGGTGCCCAGTTCGCGCGCCCGCAACAGGCCGGCAAAGAGCAAATCGTCGTCAATGCGGATGAAATCACTGCCGCTCGAACTGAGAAAAGCCTTGAGCGCGACCACGCCGCCGCGGTGCAATTCGTCCAGCTGATCCAGGTTATTCGTGACCAAGCCACCCCACAGCGCATAATCAACCAGTGCTTCCTGCGCCGCAACGGCCTGTTTTGCGTGCAAATTCTCTTCATCAATTGTCGGTGGCGTGGCGTTGAGCGGCATTTCAATCACCGTCGTGATGCCACCGGCCGCGGCGGCCATCGTACCCGTGCGAAAGCCTTCCCAGTGCGCGCGACCAGGCTCACTGAAATGCACATGGGCATCAATCAGACAAGGCAACAAGGATCGCCCCGCTAGATCGATCGTCGCCTGAGCCGCAATCTCTGGATCGCCTTGTCCCAATTGCGCGATTTTCCCTGCTTTGACGACCACACCACCATCAAAAACACCTTGTTCCGTGACTATTTGTCCATTGCGCACATAAAGATCAGCGAGCATATGTTCCCCCTATCAGTTAGCGTTAGTCGCCTGGCCGAATCATAGTTTTCATGTCGTTGCCCACAGCTTCACAGCGGGCCGATCATACTCACCCCCCAATCACCCAAAAACACACGCGGTCCAGCGTCTTGTGCGAGAAGCAGTTCGATCATTGGGCGGCTGGCCTTGCAATGATCGGGAAAGAGGCTGGAAAGAGTTCGGCGAGCGGGCGTTGGCGGTAGTCGCGTCCAGCGTAGGCGGCCTTCATCTTATCAAAATAAGCCTGACCGCGGATCTTCAAATCAGCATAATCTACGCCAGGGATCTGACCATGCTCCATCACGATGCGACCGTTGATGATCACGGTGCGCACATACGCGCCACCGGTGTTCATCAAGAGCGTGCGGATTGGATCATCGATCGGGCCGACGCGCAGATGGCTCAAGTCGACGATGATCAGGTCGGCCTTGGCACCGGGTGCCAGGCGCCCCAAGTCGTCGCGGCCGAGCGCCTTGGCCCCGCCCAGGGTCGCGGCGCGGAAATAGTCCGCTGCCGCGCCAGCACTCGTTCGATCTTCGATCAGTTTGGCCACATTGTTGCCGTAATCCATCACGCGGATGAAGTCGGGCGGGAACGAGTCGGTGCCTAAGGCAAGGTTGACGCCCGCCCTTCGATAGCGATCAAACGATTCGAGTGCGTTGCCGTAGCGGATTGAGGTCATCGGACAGTGGATCACAGACGTGCCGGTGGCGGCCAGCAATTCGAGTTCACCGCGGTAGGGTTCATGCGTCTGGCTGTGACCGCCGATATAGATGGCGTGGGGAATTAGCATACGCGGGCCAAGCAAACCCACTTCCGCCAGCAATTCCAGTGGCGTCTGATCATACCAGGTGCGCAGAAAGCGCAGTTCTTGCAATCCCTGCAAGCAGTGCAGCCGCACATGACAATTGAGTTCATCCGCCGCCTGCTTGGTACGACGCAGCAGATCAATTGTTACTGTTTCGATACGACATGGCAATAAACAGCCACGGATCAGGCCATCATGCGCGCCGTCGAAGTCACGCACAAAGCGCACGGCTTCGGCCAGTCCGTCCAACCCTTGTTGTTCATCCCACAAGACATCGCGCATGCCGTCGTTGCGCACAATGTTGATGCCGGAACGGTAGCTGGGGCCAAGATACATGCGCAATCCCAGTTCACCAGCGATATCGGCCACGGCGGCGAATTCATCATAACCTTCGGCCCAGCCTTTATGTGTCTCCGCGCCAATCGGCATGGCGGTGGTGACGCCATTGAGCACGAGTTGGACCAGCGCATAACGCCGCTTAAAAATTTCCTCCTCCAACGAAAAGACATCGCGGCGCCGGTGGGTAAAATAATCCTCTGACCATTGCAGCCCCGATGTCGTTTCCGCTGAATTCCAGGTGTCGAGGATCGCATGGTCGATGTCGGCCAGGGCGTCCAGATCGATAAAACCAGGGCTGACAAGCGCCTGACCACCGTCTATCGTCTGGTCCACCGGCGCTGCATAGTTATGCCCGACAAATACAATCTGGTTGTCTTCGTAGACCACTTCGCCATCTTTGTAGATCACATGGTCATGGCCATCAAAGCCGATGACAAAGGCAGCGGTTACTTTGGTTTTCATAGATGTTCGCTTTCTTGGTCGAAATGTGACCGGCACTTCACGTGGCAACGTGCGTTCATGAGCGATCTACAGGCTCGCGTCGCGCAAAAGTGCCGGTCACATTGACGGCAAAGTAGGTTGAGTAACCAGGATAGGGTTTGTTGGACGAAGTGGCCGTCTCTGCCCACAATTGGGTGCAGCCGATGGCACGCGCCGCGCGGATCATGCGCTCGATGCCGAAGCGATAATCACCGTCACCCAGCGCCCTTACATCGGGGCTTTCCGCTGTGTTATACGGGTTGACCCGCCCCACGCCACACTCCAGATAAAGGCCAAGTTCGTCGGACGTCTGCTTGATCGCCTTCAATTCACCCGCGTCCAGGGTTGGGCTGAGATCAAGCACCGTCTTGAAGAAGACGCCAGCAAAGCCAAGTTCATGGGCCAGCGCCAATGTGGCTTGGGGGGTGCGGCTTGCGAAGCCCGGCCAATGATTCACTTCGACTCCGACCTGCACAGGCGCCTCCGCTCTTTGCTTAGGCGCAATCAAAGAATAAAGGATCCAGTAGGTGCGTGCTTTTAGCCGCACGTTCTGCGTATACCCCAATGGTGCGGCTACAAGCACGCACCTACGCATGATTTTGTTCGGCAAACACTGGATCCTTATTTCATTGACATGGCCTTAACAACAAAAGTCCACACGCCTCATCGCGCGCAACGAGTTCATGCCTGGCCTTAACATGTTTCGCGCCCTACAGGGCCATCCGCCCCTGGGCGCATTTAACGTAGCAGGCCGTGAATTCATTCATGGTGCCTAAAATCGCCCGCCAATTTATCATATCTGCAAACGGATAAGTGGTCAAATGCAAATTCGTTACCCCGTTCTGGCAGTCGCGCCTGCTATTCTGCCGTTGATGAAG
>JBBQBY010000227.1:0-10581 GCA_038318235.1 Caldilineales bacterium | reverse complement strand
CCCGATTTGATCGTTGAGGTGCTTTCACCCTCCACAGCGGCGAACGACCGCGGGATCAAGCATACTGACTATGCCGGCCACGGCGTGACCGAATATTGGATCATCGATCCGGACGCGCTGTTTGTCGAACAGTATCTGCTGGACGGCGACGAATATCGCTTGGCACGTAAGACCGATTCTGGGCAAATTACGAGTGCGGTGATTGCCGGTTTCGCGCTGCCAGTCCGTGCGCTGTTTGACGACGCAGAGCAGTGGCGCATGCTGCAAAAGATTATGCAAAACGATTAGGTTATACGTTATGAAGAGGATCACATTTTGAAATATCATTTAGTCACCCTCGGGTGCCCGAAAAATAAGGTGGACAGCGACGGCATTGAAATGCTCTTGCGCGATGCCACCTATGCCCCAACCACGTCCGCCCGCGATGCCGATGTGTTGATCGTCAACACTTGTGGCTTTTTGGAAGCGGCCAAAGAAGAATCGATTGGCGTATTGCAAGATCTGGGCAAACGCAAACGTCACAATCAGATCCTGATCGCCGCCGGTTGTCTAGCCCAGCGCAACGGCGACGAAGTGTTGCAGCGCGTGCCAAAGGTTGATGGCTTGTTGGGCACACGGCGCTGGATGGATGTGCTGCAACTGTTGCAAGGCATTCGGGGTGGCAAGGCTAACCGCCAATTCCAAAGTTATAATCTGATTGGTGATCCCGATATTGCCTTCACCAATGCTGTACCGCGTCCACCGGTCTTGGGCGGCAGCGCCTACATGAAAATTTCCGACGGCTGCAACGCCCCTTGTGCCTTTTGCACGATTCCCATGTTCAAAGGCAAATTGCGCAGCCGACCATTGGAAGCCCTGGTCGATGAGGCCAACGCCCTGGTCAATGCCGGTGCGAAAGAACTCGTGTTGGTCGCCCAGGACAGCACCGATTATGGTCGCGATTGGGGCGAACCGAACAGCTTGCCGCGCCTGCTCTCCGCGATCTGCAACCGCACGGATGATCGCCTGCGTTGGGTGCGCTTGATGTACGCTTACCCTGGCCATGTCAGCAATGAATTGATCGAAACCATGGCCAGCCACGCCAAACTGGTGCCGTATCTGGACATGCCGCTCCAACATGGCGATGCGCGCACCTTACGTCGCATGCGCCGTCCTAGTCGCATCGAAATGGTCTATGATCATGTGGAGAAGCTGCGTAAGGCTATGCCCAACGTAGCGTTGCGCACGACCTTTATCGTCGGCTTTCCCGGCGAAACCGAAGAAGAATTCCAGGGTTTGCTCGACTTTGTCGATGCGATCCAGTTCGATAAAGTCGGCGCTTTCCGCTTCAGTTCCGAACCCGGCACGCCCGCGGCCTTGCTACCCGATGCTGTGCCGGACGAAGTAAAAGATCAGCGGTATGCACGCTTGATGGAACGCCAGCAGCCGATCAGTCTACGTAAAAATCAGGCCCAGGTTGGTAAAATGTTGGAGATCTTGATTGAAGGTGAAGGTGAGGTCGAAGGCAGCGGTGAACCATTATTGCTCGGTCGCAGTTATCGTGATGCCCCCGAAGTCGATGGCCTCGTCCTCGTGCCGGGTCTGTCTGGCGTGCCAGCGGGCGCGATGATTGAAGTTCACATCAACGGTGCAATGGAATACGATCTGGTTGGCGAGGCGTTGGTGGTGGAGACTTTCAGCAGCAAAAAGCCTGTGATCGAATTAAGCTAAACATACAGCCAGTCCGTGCGATGAATGAATTCACCGCCTGATATACAAAACACGTTGAAACGTGTTGGCATCCCAGTGCGTTTTAACGCACTTTTTGCATCAGGCGAGGATTTCAATCCTTGCCTTGCGAGGGCAAGTACGCTATTGGCGGCGATGGCGTCACATGCGTCCATAACAAAAAAAGTACCAGACCTAAGCTAGGTCCGGTGCTTTTTATTATATTAGATATCAGTCATTACACAATATGCGTAGCCGTGCCATCAACAATGTTAATATCTTGGAGCTTGTTGTTCTGCGTGGCTGCATCGACCAAGGTCTCTTCCGGCAATAACAAGCCAACAGCAATGTAGACCAGCACGCCCACACCAATGCTGCCGATACTAAAGGCGGCCCAGATCAAGCGGATCAAATTGGAATCGATGCCGACGCGTTGACCCAAACCACCACAGACGCCCATAAAGATCCGGTCGCGACGGCTGCGCTTGAGCGGGATCCGTTGCTTAGCTTGGCGCAGATTGTCTTTAACTTCCTCTTTGCTGGGCATTTTGGCACCCGTGCGGGTCTGCCAGCGGTCGCGCATGCTACCCAAATTCAGGTTCCAGTCGCGCTGACCAGTGCTGCGCAACAACAGGTAACCGGCGCCAATCAACAGGGCAGGCCAGAAGAAGATGCGCGAGATACCCCAGAAGGCACCCCATAGCCAGGGTAAAATGCCCAGGTTGGAAAGCAACCACAGACCACCCAATGTCATTAAAACAATCGCCGCCCGCCCTAGGCTGCGTTCGTTCAACTCAAGCGCGGCTGGGCGCTGTTCGCCGGCTTGCACCGTGCCAACTGGCAACAACAGCCACAGGGCCAGGTAGGCCAAGAAGCCGCCACCACTGGTAACCAACGTCATGACCACCCACAAGATGCGCACTAACGTGGCATCCACGCCCAAATAATCGGCCAAACCACCGCACACGCCGCCTACCAACTTATCGGTTGGATGGCGATAGAGGGTGCGCTTAGGTGTACTGCGCGTTTGGCCCGCCTCCGCAACCGTTTCCGCATTATTGATGTTTTCAACCTTCACCTGTTGTTCAGGAGCGGTCTTGACATCAGTCCAAGTTTCAGTCATATTTTCTGTACTCATCTTTCCTCCGGATAAAATGATGCATTGCAGCGCTTCAGTGCAAATTTATAATGCTATGTTGCCTGCATGGTCTTCTCTAGCATTCCTCCCATCATTACGCATGATAAAAATAAAAGTTTCATCAGCGCTTTGCCAACTTTATAAGCTCGCGGTTATGATGAGATTGGCAGACGTGACCAATAAACACCGCTCTCCTCGATTGGATGAAAATTAGCGACCTGGTCACCAACGCACTTGGGCGCCGTGCCGATTAAACCCGCCATCCATACACCAGACAGACGATTCGCGTTCTTTACTTTTCGAAGGCAAGCGCTTATGCAACTTTGGTTGTTCGCATTAATAATTTGTGGCCTATTCACGTTGATTTTAGGCACAGTCCATTTTTTCTTTCCGCTCTTGCTCGATTTTGAACACGCCATCCCGCGGCGAGGTGGGTCGATCAAATCGTTTCGGCTGGGGCCAATCTTTTACAAAACCGAACGCAGCGATGTGCATGGCATCGCCTGGGTGATGAACCATGCCGCCAGTTACACGCTGGTCAGTATTGGTCTGCTAGATTTGCTGGCCTATCGTTGGATCGGCACGCCGGTGGGTCGTTGGCTGGCTTTGTGGATTGCCGGTTGGTGGCTGATTCGGGCCGTCAGCCAACTCTATCTAGGGCGCCGGCGCGGCGATTGGTGGATTCTGGCTGGCTTTGCTTGGCTGGGCGTCGTGCATCTGGGGGTGGCGATATGGCTGTGATCAGTGAGATTCTGCGCCAGGTGGAGCATCGCCCTTGGCCCTTGCCCACTGGCCCCTGGGTCATGGCGCAAAGTTGGCACGATCTGCTCTTTGCGCATTGGCCAGTGCCCGCCGCAACCATGCGTGCCCTGATCCCGCCGCAACTCGAATTGGACATCTTTGAAGGCGAAGCCTGGGTCGGTGTGGTGCCTTTTCGGATGAGCGGCGTGCGGCCGCGACTCTTCCCGGCCGTGCCCTGGCTATCGGCTTTTCCCGAACTCAACGTGCGCACCTACGTAAAGTCGCGCAACGCGGCGCAGCCGAAACCCGGCGTCTTCTTTTTCAGTTTGGAAGCCGCCAATCCGATCGCGGTGGCGCTGGCGCGTGGTCTGTTCAAATTACCGTATTTCAATGCGACGATGAGTTTGGTTGACGACGGGCAGATTATTCACTACAAAAGCCACCGTACCCACCGTGGCGCACCACCGGCTGAATTTGTTGGTCAATACGCGCCAACCGGTGAGGCATATTCAGCCCAACCAGGCACTTTGGAGCGCTGGTTGACCGAACGCTACAGCCTCTACACCGTCAACGCGCGCAGACGCGGCGCTGAGATCGCCTACATTGGCGAAATTCATCACCACCCCTGGCCGCTCCAACCTGCCGAGGCCGAAATCCAAGTCAATACCATGGCCGCCGCCAGCAAAATCTTGCTCCCCGACATCCCGCCGCTCTTGCATTTTGCGCGCCGGCTGGATGTGGCCGTGTGGTTATTGCGGAGTGCGGAATAAAAAAGTGCGGCGTGCGGAATGGTATCGACAATTTGCCCTTGACCTTTACTGCCGCCGAATTCAATCATATGTCACGGTAGGAAAATATGAATCAATGACGCGCCAATCTCCCCCGACCATTCCGCACGCCGCACTTTTTTATTCCGCACTCCCCACTCCGCATTTCTATCGTCTCGGGTTGCCGGTCAAAGTGATCGGTGAGTCGTTGCGTTCGCATGACAGCCGGCGCTGGCAGAATCAGCCGCATTTGAGTGTCAGCCTCGCCTATCTGCGCGACATTTTTGAATATCTGCACCGTCACGATATTCATTTCTACCGGCTGGCCGGCCAATTAGCCCCGTATTTAACCCATCCCGATTTGCCAGCCTTTCACCGCCAAATTGACGAGTGTACGACTGAATTGGCCGCCATCGGCGATCTGGCGCGCCAATATTCGCTGCGCTTGAGCATGCATCCCGCCCATTACATCCAATTGAGCAGCCCCGATCAAGCGCGCGTCGAACGTTCCAGTCAGGAATTAACCGTGGCGGCTACGCTGCTGGATGCGATGGGCTTGGGGGCGGAAGCGGTGATTGTGGTGCATGTGGGCGGCGTCTATGAAGATAAGCTTGCCAGCCGTGAGCGTTTTGTCCGTAACTTCGCAGCCTTACCGGCGACCACACGCGTGCGGCTCGTGCTAGAAAATGATGACCGCCATTATGCGTTACAAGATATTCTCTGGCTGCACCGGCGCACCGATCTGCGCCTGGTGTTAGATACGCTGCACCATCGTTGTCTGAATTTGTCAGGCCACCCTTTGGTCAATGCGCTGGCCTTGACCCTGGCCACCTGGCCGGTGGAGCAGCAACCGAAAATTCATTTTAGCAGTTCACGCACGGCGCTGCGCGAACTTTACCGGCGTGGCCAGCGATATTTACAAATGCCCATGCCAAATCAGCACAGCGACTTTATTGACCCATTCGACTTTATCGATCTATTGCGTAGCGCCCGCACCCATCAACTGCGCCCGTTCGACATCATGTTAGAGGCAAAAGCTAAGGACTTGGCGCTGTTGCGGCTGCGCGAGCAGATCGCGAAATTTGCGCCGGATCTGGCTGGGTACGTTGGTTGATCCCTGTAAAAGTTGTAAACGATCAGCCTCCCCAATTCCTACCCCTCATCGGTCATTCCACCCGCACTACGAACGAGTACCCTGGCTGCGGTAAAACGTATAAATTGGTAATCTATTGTCTAATTGCAAAGCGGATGCGGTAGTCGAAAATATATCAGTTATTTCCACTGCGTCTCTCATCTCGACTTTGTACAAAATTTCTAAGAAGCCCACAGAGAGAATTCTGTAGGGGTGTCGTCAGGCTTAGAATATTCAGACATCAGCCCTAAAAGCAGATGTCTGAAATACGCCACCGACATACCCCAAATGGGGTATTGTAGTCGAGTAGCAAAATGTACAAAGTCGAGCTCATCTGCTCGGCAATGCCCCATTAGGAGGATAACGCAAATTAGCGGATCTGCTGCTCAATCCCTCCTTAGAGGGACGACACGTCCCATTCTAGATAGTATACTTTACGAAATGCTAATCTGGTTTTCTTTTCAATTACCCTCAAATATTCTTCTTGGAAAGACGACCCGATACGATAAATCTCAACACAGCAGGGCCAGCATTTGTACAATCGGTCGACACGCAAACGACCATGCAGGAGCAAGACTTTGAGCAACACAGGAAAAGAGAGCATGAGTAGGCATAACCAGGAACATGGATCCATGTTCCGTCAGATCAAACGCTTTGGAACTGAACAGTTGCCAGGACGCTTAGCCGGTGCGCGGGTGAGGCAGCAACTTGCCTATGTAACGACTTTATTCACCATGGCCGCCCTGCTTTTTGTCACGGTAGGGAATGCCTGGGCGCGCCCTATGTTGGGGGTCGCGCCCACGCTAGGGGTAGCCGCAAGTTTTGCCGTCTTGGCTGGCTCGACGGTGACCAACATCGGCCCGACCATCGTCACCGGAGATCTGGGGGTCAGCCCTGGGAGTGCGGTCACGGGCTTTCCGCCGGGAACCATCGTAGGCACCACCCATACCACTGACGCAGTTGCCTTGCAGGCGCAGAAAGATGTCACCATAGCCTATAACAACCTGGCTGGCCAGGCATGCAATACGACTTTGACGGGGCAAGATTTAGGTGGACTCACGCTTACACCAGGCGTCTACTGTTTTAGCACATCGGCACAGTTGACTGGCGCGCTCACCCTCGACGGCCAGGGTGATCCCAATGCCGTCTTCATTTTCCAAATCGGGAGCACGCTCACAACAGCCAGCAACGCCGCTATGCTCATGATTAATGGAGCTTCCGAGTGCAATGTGTTCTGGCAGGTTGGTAGCTCGGCAACGCTTGGTACAAACACGGCCTTTGCAGGAAATATACTCGCGCTGATGAGTATCACCTTGAATAACAATGCAAATCTGCTCGGTAGAGCTTTGGCGCAAAATGGTGCGGTAACGATGGATACCAATCATGTCTCTATGCTATGCAACCTTACCTTGCCGACGCCAACAGTGACGGCTACCATAGTAACACCGACCACGACAGCGACGTCAATTGCGGCAGCGACGTCAACTGCGACTGCGACACCTACGCCACCGACCACCACACCAACCTCAACCGCGACGGATCTATCTACACCACCGACCACCACACCAACCTCAACCGCGACGGATCTATCTACACCGCCGACCACCACACCAACCTCAACCGCGACGGATCTATCTACACTACCGACCAGTACACAATCGCCCACTGGCACCCAAACATCCACACCTACGGCAACCGCCACACTTGTGCTGACCGCGATAGCGACACCGACGCCGCTAACGGCGTTGGAGCCACCAACAGGCTTACAACCGAGTGACGAACCGAGCGCGACAACGTCGACGTTATATTTGCCGTTGATCAGCAACTAATGGATTAACTTTGATTTATTTTGTCTATAGATAGCCTGGAGTAAGCACTCCCTCGCATCAGGGTCCGGTGTATTTCAGGTTTAGGGAAAACGAGCGTAGCAAGGAGCCTCACCCCCTCTTCTGAGCGGCTTTGGGCTCAGGAGTTTGGGGCGGGGGGGTGAGGCTCCCGCGCCCCAAACTCGCCCTATAAACCTGAAATACACCCTTTAGGGTCTCCGAATCAGACAAGTCGGCTGATTGCTGGTATAATGATGAATCGGGTACATCGGTCGTCATTCTGCTGATTTGCGCAGGTGGTTTCTTGTCTTTGCCAATTCTCCAAACCAAACTCTATGCCCCTAGACGCCTTCGACAAGCGAAGGTGGTCCACCGTCCTCGTCTGACGGCCAAACTCGAGGCGGGTCTGACGAGTAAAGTCACGTTGATCGCTGCCCCAGCTGGCTTTGGTAAATCGACTTTGCTCAGTGAATGGATGGCAGCATTCTCGCCCCAAGCGCTCGCCCCGCAAGCCGCGGTTGAAGCCGGCTCGCGGGCTAGCCGCGAGCATGTTGCTTGGCTCGCCCTTGATCCAGACGACAATGATCCGGTGCGGTTTCTCACCTACTTGATTGCCAGCCTGCAAAAGTTCGCAACCACGGTGGGGGAAACGGCTATGGCGCTGTTGGCATCACCCGGTGGCGTTGCCGGCGTGCCTACGCCAAAAACGATCCTCACGCTCCTGGTAAACGACCTCAGTCTGCTGGCCAGTGAGGATAACCTACCGCTCCACCCCTATGTGTTTGTGCTAGAAGATTATCATGTTATCACCGCGCACCCGATCCACGCGGCGCTGACCTTTTTAATCGATCACTTGCCCGCCCACGTGCATGTCATCATCACGACGCGAGCCGATCCGCCGTTGCCACTGGCGCGCTGGCGCGCCCGCGATCAATTGTCCGAAATCCGCGCCGATGATTTACGTTTTACTCCTGACGAAGCCGCCACATTTTTGAACGATCAAATGGGTCTAACGCTATCCACAACTGAGGTGATGGCGTTAGGAGCCCGCACGGAAGGTTGGATTGCCGGTCTACAATTGGTAGCGCTCTCGCTCCAGGGGCGTGACGACAAAGCCAGCTTCCTCCAGACTTTCTCCGGCGGCCACCGCTACATTCTTAACTACCTGATCGAAGAAGTGCTCAATCAACAATCCAAAACTGTGCAGGAATTTCTGTTACGCACCGCCATTCTTGAACGACTGTGTGGGCCGTTGTGCGATCATCTATTCACCGATGATGATGTACGATTTATGCAGGATGGGGTAGACGATGGCGGTCTTCAAGCGACCAGCGGCCAGCAGCCATTTGACAGCCAGGCGATTTTGGAGCAGCTCTATCACGCAAACCTGTTTCTTGTGCCGCTCGACGACGAAGGGCAATGGTATCGCTATCATCAACTGTTTGCCGAGGTGCTGCAACATCGGCTGCGGCAAAGCCAACCAAATTTATTGCCCACATTGCACCGGCGGGCCAGCGCGTGGTATGCGGCCAATGCGTTGTTTGCTGATGCGATCCGGCACGCCATCCTCGCTGCCGACTTTGCGCGTACGGCGGAACTGATCGAGCAGATTTGGCCGACGACATGGAACCAAGGCGCAGTTACCACCCTGCTCAACTGGGTGCAGGTTTTGCCGCAGACAACATTGATGGCGCATCCGGCACTCTGGGTTTCCTATGCCTGGGCGCTGGCCTTTACTGGCCAGATCGAGGCGGCAGAAGCGAGCTTGCGCCAAGTTGAAACGATGCTCCAAGTCACAGCATCGGCAGTAGAGACCGCGCCAATCGCGCGCAATACACTGCTTGGTCGGGCGGTGGCCCTGCGGGCGATGTTGGCGGCGCGGCGCGGCGAGCCGGCTGCGATTCATTTGGCCCAGTATAGCCTCACCCTCATCCCTGCGGATGCCTTGCGCTTACGTGGGGATGCCTATTTTGCACTTGGCCTGGCCTATCAAAAGAGCGGTGCTTTGTCGGAAGCACTCCAAGCCTATCAGGCGGTGGTCGAATTAGGCATAGCGGCTGACGATATTTTTCTGACGATTGCCGCCCGCTATCACGCCGCCCGCACCTACATGGCGCAAAGCTATCTGCGGGTGGCAGCCGCCAGCTACCAACAAGTGTTAGCCTTCGCCACCCAGCATAATAAACCATTGCCGGTGGTTGGCTTGGTCTATGTGGGATATGCGGAAATTCTCTATCAGTGGAACAACCTGGCGGGCGCAGCACAGCAAGTCGAAATCGGCTTGGCGCTCAGCCCACCCAGCGACCTCACCTACATCGATGGTCCACTGCATCGCTTCAGTATCCTGGCCCGCATTCGCCAAGCCATGGGTGATCGGGAAGGCACGCTGGCGGCGCTGCAATTGGCCAAAGATACGGCCCAGCAAACCGGGATTGCGTTGGATGGGAAGCGCGCGGCGGCACTCGATGCGTTGATCCAACTGCGCCTGGGGCAACCAGAGTTAGCCATTCAGTGGGCCCAGAACTATGCCCATTCGTTGACTGAGGAAGCGCAATTCACCTATCTGCACGAATTTGAGACCTTGGTTTTCGTGCGCGTACTCCTCGTCCAAGACCGGATGGACGAAGTGCTGATGCTCTTTGCACAATGGCTACCAGCCGCCGAAGTTGCGCAGCGCCTGGGCAGCATGCTGGAAATGCTGATGCTAGAGGCCCTGGCTTTAGGGGCAACTGGACAAATAGACGCGGCTAAACGCACGTTGACACGAGCACTGGCGCTGGCGGAACCCGAAGGTTATGTTCGACTATTTGTCGATGAAGGCGAACCTATGCGTTTGTTGCTCAAGCAGTGGCTGGCGTCTGACGATCTTCAATCGGCACCAGGGTCGCCGCCAGCTTTGGATGCCAATCTTGCCGGCTATGCGGCTAAAATCGTGGCGGCCTTCGCTAGCCAACCAACACCCAGTGCCGATGGCGAAGACGATACCGGCCACAAAGCGCTACTCGGAAACCCCAAATCGGAAATCCCAAATCTCGTTGAGCCATTAAGCCACCGTGAGCTCGATGTCCTGCGCCTGATCGCGGCAGGGCTCTCGAATGCGACCATTGCCGAACAGTTGGTGGTCTCAGTTGGCACCGTCAAAACCCATCTCAAACATATCTATGGCAAACTCGCCGTGCAGAGTCGCACGCAAGCGGTTGCGCAGGCGCGCACACTAGGTTTGTTATAACTTTTCCCCCGATTCCTCACCTTGAAGCCGATCAATCTCGT
>JBBQBY010000226.1:0-10600 GCA_038318235.1 Caldilineales bacterium | reverse complement strand
GCGAATCAGCGGCAGGTAGATGAAGCGGTTGAACATTGGCATTGGGCTATCGAGTAACACGGTCGGCAACTGGAAGAAACCAAAATCAATCGTATAATTGGCATTGGCATCGGGTGTATCGTCCGCAATGCCTGGGGTGCGTAATTCACCCGTTGGTTCGCCGCCAACCGTCAAGGTCACACGACCGCTGCGTACCAGGTTATTGCTAGCGGTGCCATTATCATCGTTATCGGTTGGGTTGTCGTCTGGCACGGGTGCAGCTTCATAGAAACCACTGGGACTGCTGATCAGACCGTTGCCCGTGCTGCTCCGATAATCGAACGGTGGCACGACTTCGACCCGATAAGCGCCGGCGTCGAGTTGCGCAAAAAGATAATAGCCGGCCTCGTTGGTTGTCGTCGTGGCCAGCGCCATCCCGTTGACGCGATCACTATTATCATCATCACGATAGAGGTTAACCCTGATCTTTGGTATACCCTCTTCATGATTATCTACGACGCCATTGTTGTTGAGATCATCCCAAACTAAATTGCCCAGGCTTAACTTGGGCCGCTCTGGCGTTGGCGTAAAAACCAGCGCAGATGTTGGTGTCGCGGGGGGCATGGATGTGGCAGTCGGTGTAAGTGTTGATACCGGCATTGACGTGGCTGAAGCAGGGGAAGTTGGCGTAGAAGTGGGCGTAGTTGCAGACGGGAAGAAGCCGAAATCGTAGGTGTGATTATTATACCCTGCCTCTAGTAGCTGAGCATAAGAAATGGCATAGCTGGCCGCAAAACCGTTCAATAGACCGTCCGAATCGCGCAGATCGCCATGGCTGCTGTGATCATTGTCCGCCACAGTCAGCGTTAAACCCATCAAATTCACCTGTTGGCTAGGGCCTGTCGCATTGGGAATGCGAACCTCATATTCAGAAGCGCCGCCCATTATACCTGTACCAGGCGCAATGCCAATGGCGCCGCTCTGATTGACATTGCTGTCGTTGAAATAGTATTGACCGCCATTGGCTGTGCTGGTTACGCCAACCAGCACACCTTTGCGATACAGTTCGACCGTGATGCCATCTATACCAGGTTCCGTTGGATCTTGAATACCGTTGTCGTTCGTATCTTCCCAAACCCGGTTGCCGATTTCAAGCGAAGCTAAGGGGCATAAAGCCGTCAAATCACCAAGCCCATTGGCTTTTTGGAAGAAGGCGGGATTGCCAGAGGCATCATACAGCAAATAACCGCGTGTGGTGGTCCCTTGGCGGTCGTTATACCATTTGATGCCGGCATCGCTCACGGCATTGTGGTTCTCGATCGGGTTAAAAATTGTGGAAACTACATCGGGTAGACCGGGAATTTGCACTTGAGCGCCAAGCGATGTTTCGTTGTGCGCCGGACTCGTTTGCTGATCTTGAAAGTAATATTCACCGCCACCTGGCCCCTCGCCTTGTCCAGCGCCATTGGTAACGCGATTGCCACATTGGCCATTGGCTTCTAAGATCCATTGTCCGTTGCCAGCCGCCGGGTCAGCGCAGGCCCGCAGAATATCCCCACGCGAGATGGCCGAATAGCTGTTTGAGTCACTGGGATCAGGCCCACCCGCCGCCGTACCAAATTGATCGGCGTTGCGGTCACGCAGGGCTAGGATCATATCTCCCTGATCGAAGGTGATATCCGTAAGCCAAGGTTGCGCCCATTTGCCACTCTTTTGACGGCTGTCATTGGGATCAAACGTTGTGTGATTGAGCCAATAGGCCCATTGGAGTGTGCCAATCCCCCGATCATAATTCAAAGAAAAATCTAAGGCGGGCGTAGTCGCGAATGTACCTTGGCTGAAGGCATAGACGTAGGCGCGTAGATGATTGATATTTTGGGTGGATTCGCCGGAACAGATGATGCCGACATAAACGGTGCCGTCATTGACACCGAGACCGAAGGGGCGTACATCGCTTGCACTAGGACAGGTGGCCGGCAGCGGCACTGGCGTTGCGACAAAGGCTGCCGGATTGGCAATTGGGATAGCCAGCAGGTTGTTTGTGGCTAAGTTGACGGTGTATAAGGTGTTGAAATCTTCTGAAATATCCAGATCGCCAAAGCCAACTTTGCCGACCCGGTCAAATGCGTTTGTATCGTTGAACCAGCAGTTCCCATTGGTCTTCTGCGTGCTATGGCCAGGTGACAGACAGGTTTCGCCGGGCTGAGGATGGGGATCCGCACCGGCACTGGCGCCAACGTTATAGAAAAGTTGCGTAGCGGTTGGGGAGATCTGATAGAGCGCGCCAGGCCCATTCGGCCCAAAACCAGCATGACGTTTCAAAAATGCCGACGCATAGAGCGTTTGATTTTTAGGATTCCAGGCCAATCCCCAAGTCGAGCCGATCGCTTTAGCCAAGGCGCGATGGCTTGGGCTTGGGCTGCGTATGACGATATCATTGGTTAAATCGGGACTGCCGGCGCGATAGGGAAAGGATTTTAGGACATCTAAATTCTTGTTGACGCCGTTCGCGTTGTCATTTTGCTCGCCAAAGACATAACAACTGATTGCTAGCTCGGGCGCTGGGTTTGTCCCACAATATTGCGCCGGATTATTGAAGCCGACATTGACCTTTGCGCCTGGGGTGTTGACAAAGGTAACCGTGGTGGCCGAATCGCTGCCGGCCACGCCGGGTTGAAGCGCGTTAAGGTGGCCATCGGCCGGCTGGGTGAATTCGAGGCGCATGGGAAATAGACCGGCTGGGTTGATGCCATAGGCGCCGTCCGTGGTTGTCGCGCACGCTGTGATCAGCCCATCGGCTGAATAAGCGGAGACGATAATGTCGGCGACACCTGGTTCCTCGCTATCTCTGGCGCCATTCGCATTATAATCGCGAAAAGCGACGCCTGTGATAACCGTGCCACTACAGGTGGCTGCATAACTAATTGACGTGTGCCAGACCAGGTTGAGCATCAGAGCAACACTTAAGCTAAGGCCAGATAAACCCACTTGGCGACCGATACGCGCGCTGTGTAAAGACCATAACCACTTAACTAATTTGGGACAAGCGAAGAGGGGGTGATTCATTGGCACCTACGGCGATGATTGACTATGGTGAATTGTAAAGAGAATACATACAGCTAGTTTAACAAGCTAAAATGTTAATTTCAATCCGCAATTTTGCGGATTTTTGCAAGTGGCGAAGAGGCAAATTTATTCACCGACATTGTCGAAATGAAGGTAAGCAATGATCCGCTGTTGATCGGCGCAAACTGGGAACCGTTCAATCAGAACAAGCCTTGGCAATTGTCGCCGACCCCAGCTGGCGATGTCGCCAAAGTCTATGCACAGTTCCGCGACGCGGCCCACAACGAATCGCTTATCGTGCTCGACGGCAATGTGCTCGACGGCATCGTGGTTCAAGGCGGACAGGCAAATCAGAGCAACCCGCGCTTCTTGCCTTTCGTGAGCAAGTAAGGGGCACGTTAGGCGTTCAAATGTAGTTCGCCCGGTTGGTTGCTAGATTTTCACCGTAACCAACCGGGCTTTTTATATCAATCGGCCAATATGATCAATCTAGTCCAGCGCGGCGGAAATCGTTAGACAGTGGGACAGTTTGTACAGACTTACTGTCCTACTGACTCACTATCCTACTGACTCACTATCCTACTGTCTACTGATTTACGCCCAACTGTATCAGTAAGCTGTTTCCAGGCAGAAATAGGCTGATCATCAAACGCTGAAATTCTTTCTTCCGTTAACCCAAGATGACAACGCTGAGAATCTCTGGTATACTCCTTGCGCTAGCTCCCTAGTTGGCGATTTTTCATACTAGGGTCGCCATGCCAAATTGTTATTTCTGAAGCACCCTCCACCAGGAACCTGTGACCCAAAACAATCTTCTTCCGCCACGGTACACTAAGTACAGCTTGCCAGCAGCATCTTTCCTTGGGAAGAAGCTACCGGCCAAACTGTTATAGGATTGCGCGAGCATGGTTTCACTAGAAAAGCACGATTGCCGCGCAACTCTAATGTTTTTGGCAATTCTATTGAGAAACTTTTTTAAGGAGGAAAGCATGAAGCACCCATCAAAACTGTACCTGATCTTTGGTCTATTGTTGTCCTTAACCCTCTTTGCCACGGCCTGTGTTGCCCCAGCCCCAGGTGGTGCCGCCCAACCAGCGGCCGGTGGCGCCGCTGCGAGCGGCACCACCAAAAAGAGTGGATTTGTCATCGGTGTGAGCAATACCCTCGTCGGCAACGGCTGGCGCGAACAGATGATCTGCGCGATCAAAGCCGAGGCGAGCGCCAGCGGCCTTGTCGATAAAGTGGTTGTCGTCAACCGCAATGGTGGCCCCACCGAGCAGCTCGCCGATCTCGAAGGGCTGATCTCGCAAGGTGTAAACGCCATCATCCTCAACCCGACCGATCGCGTGGGCTTGAACGCCGTTCTGGAGTCGGCTATCTCGCAGGGGATTGTTGTCGTAGCGGTTGACCAAGCAGTCACCGCCAAGGGCGCCTATGTCGTGACCAACGACCAGACCGCCTATGCCCAACTCGGCGCCGAATGGTTGTTCGAGAAGCTCGGCGGCAAAGGTAAAGTCGCTGAATTGCGCGGGATCGACGGCGTTCCAGCCGACACCGACCGCCACGCTGGCTTCGAGGCCGCGCTCAAGAAGTACCCGGGCATTGAAGTTGTCGCCACCACTTTCACTGGCTGGGATCCATCAACCGCGGCGCAACAAGCACTTGACCTGATCACGACGAAGCAGATTGATGGTATCTGGACCTCTGGTACGGACTATCCTGTGATTGAGCAATTCAAAGCCGCCAATAAACCCCCCGTACCCCTCGTTGGTGCGGATAACAACGGCTTTGTGAAGCTGTTGCTTGAAGACAAGGACGTGGTCGGCGCAGCAGTAACTAACCCACCCGCCATTGGCGCGGTTGGCTTGTCAATTGCGCTGGACGCCTTGACCGGGAAGAACCCAGCGCAAACGACATTGCTCACCCCGAAAGTATTTGCCACTGGCGACACCGAGGGCTTGAAGTCACTCTACGCCGCTGACCAGCAGCCGGGCTGGAGCACCTACGTAAATATCCCCCCCTACACCCATTACAAGGGCAGCGCTGACGTCTCCGCCTGCAAGGCGCCAGGGGAATAATCTTATCAAGCCACCCCACCCTACCCCCCTGATCAGAGGAGGGTAGGGTGGGGTTAGTATCCCTACCAAAAACTTCATGTCAACCAATGAGTCGCATCCCCTACTCGCCACCACCACCATCGCCAAATCCTATGGACCTGTCGTCGCCTTGCGGTCGGTTGACTTTGCCGTCCGCCGCGGCGAGATCCACGCGCTGCTCGGTGCTAACGGCGCGGGCAAGAGCACGCTCGTCAAGATTCTGGCCGGCGTCCAGTCTGCTGATGCCGGCGCGGTCTATGTTGATGGGCAGCCGATGCACTTCCGCTCGCCGGCGGACGCCATGACCGCCGGGATCGCCACGGTCTTTCAAGATCCGGCGCTCATTCCCGATCTCACCGTCGAGCAAAACCTCCGCCTCAGCAACATTGATGAGGCCAAGTTTAAACAGTGGCTGGAGCAGTTCGAACTCGGCCAACTTGACCTGACCGCGCTTGTGCGCGAGCTGCCGCTTGAGGTGTTGCGGATCGTCGATCTAGCCCGCGCCGTTGCCCGCGATCCGCATGTACTACTGCTTGATGAGATCACCGCCGCGCTCACCGCCGATCAGGCTGAACGGGTCTTTGCGCTGCTGGCTCGCTGGAAGGAACAGGGGCGGTCGGCGGTGCTAATCACCCACCGGCTGGCGGAAGTGATGCGCGTCTGTGATCGCGCCACGATTCTGCGCGACGGACATAATGTGGCTGTGCTCGAGACCAAAAACGTTGACGAACATCAGCTCGTCGAAGCGATGCTCGGTGCGCCGGCCGAGCGGATTGCCCGTGATAACGCCACTGGCGTGCCGCGCCATTATGGCGAAGTCGCTTTTGAGGCGCGTTCGCTAAGTTCGCGCGACGTGGTCCGCAATATCTCATTTTCGGTGCGCACTGGCGAGATTCTTGGTCTTGTGGCGCTTGAGGGTCAGGGTCAAGACCGTCTGTTCGAGTTGCTCTCTGGTGACCGCCAGCCCACTGCAGGCGAAATTTTGGTCGGTGGTCGGCCACGTCGGTTCCGCTCGCCTTACGACGCGGTGCAGGAGGGCGTGGTATTGGTGCCGGGTGACCGGTTGCGCGCGCTGCTGCCAAGTTTGCCCGTGCGTCAGAACCTGGCCGTGCCCCTCTTTAACCGTATCCAACGCTGGTTGCGCATCCCGGCCGATGAGTCGCAACGCGTCGCTGGCGCGGTTGACCGTTTGTCGATCGATATCCGAGCGGCGTCGCAGGTGCGCCGGCTCTCTGGTGGCAACCAACAAAAGGTTGTGATTGGCCGCTGGCTCGTCGCCGGCTTTCGCACGCTGCTCTGCTTCGACCCAACGCGCGGCATCGACATCCAAACCAAACGCGAGATCTATACGCTGCTGCGCGAATTAGCCGCCACTGGCGCGGCCATTCTGCTTTATACGAGCGAACTAGCCGAGATCCCGATGGTCTGTGATCGGGTGATCATTATGCACGATGGTCAGATTGTCGATGAGCAGAACGCAGCCCAGGCTACCGAAGCCTCGATGCTGACCGCCGCGCATGGACTAGAACTTACCTAAGCCCTTTTTTGCCCTTCGGAATGCGAATATGGATGTGTCACAACTTTTTTTACAGCGCTATGATGCGCTCTACAACTTCTGGATCGCTGACCTCTGGGCGCGGGTGTCGGACGATTTGATGCGCCAACGACCGCATCCGCGCGTCAATTCGATTGCCTGGAACTTGTGGCATTTGACGCGGGTGGAAGACGCTGGCCTGAACCGCTTTGTCACGGATGGCGTCCAAGTTCTCGATCAAGGTGCGTGGATGCAGCGTATGAATATCCCTTGGCGGCATCATGGTGGCGAGATGACCTTCGCCGAAGTGGACGAGTTGAACCAACGGATTGATTTAGCGGCTTTGCAAGCCTATTCTGCGGCTGTGCAAGTGCGTACGCGTGAAATCGTCGCCAAAACCGGCTGGGGTAACCTGGATGCCATGATGGAAGCCGATCACCTGCGCATAGTTTTGGTTGATGAAGGGTTGGCCCACTCACACGCCGAAGGTTTTTTGGCGAACTATCTGGGCTGGACGAAGGGAAAATGTTTGATGAACTTCAGTTTAACCCATCCCTATCAACACGTTGGCGAGATCGGTGTCATTGCCAGCCTGCTTGGTGTGGAATTTGAATAAACGAAGAAAGGCACAGGTTTCAGCATGACGAGTGCTGTTTTGCATGGAAATAACGTCGCTAACCGTACCCCGCGTTGGCGCCGCGGGTTAGCGCGCAACAGTTGGGTGCTGGGCGTGTGGCTGCTGCTTGGCGTCTTGCTGTTCTGGTATTCCACCCTGATTCCCGTCTTTGGTAAGTTCCAGATCGTTTCGATCAGCAAGAACAGTCTACCCTTGATCTATCTGGCGATTGGTCAGGCGATCATCGTGATCGCCGGCGGGATCGACCTTTCGATGGGGGCGCTGCTCTTACTCACCAACGTGATCGCCGCCCGCTTTATGCTCGGCCAACCGATTGGGATTGTACTATTAATTGCAGTTGCCTTGATCCTTGGGATTGGCCTGCTCAACGGCCTGACTGGCTACATCGTCAGCATCTCTGGTGTGCCGGACATTGTTGTGACGTTGGCCACCAGCTATATCTGGTCGGGGCTGGCATTGCGGATCTTGCCTTCACCGGGTGGCGGCACGGCACCTGGATTCCGCTGGCTGTTCACTGGCGCCGAGTCAGGCATTGGCGGCACCTACGTCATGCCGATCCTGATGATGGTGATCCCCGCGCTCGCAGTGTTCATTTTTTCGCGGCGTAGCCGCATCGGCCTTTCCATGTACGCGATTGGTAGCAGTAGCGTCGCCGCTCGGCTCTTGGGCCTCGACGTCCGGCGGGCGAAGATTGTCTCCTATGCGATTGGCGGGGCGATGGCCGCCCTGGCTGGTCTCGCCACGGTCGCCCTCACCGGCACCGGCGACCCGCGTTTTAGTGTCGGCGCCAACGCCACCCTGAACAGTGTGGCCGCGATTGTGCTCGGCGGGGTCGCCCTCACCGGCGGCGCTGGTTCGGTGCTCGGTGTGGTCGCAACGGCGGTGATTCTGATCATGTTGAATCCAATTCTGACCGCGATGGGCATCAACGCTAACAGCGCCCAGGTGATTCAGGGTCTCTTGATTGCGGTAGTGATGATGATCGGCGGGCTTGTTACTTTGTTACGGGAGCGAGCGTCATGAGTCAACCAACGATGTCAGTCCCAATCAATTCGCCCAAACGCAAAGCACCTGGCCCACTTGCCCGCGCCGGCGCGGTTGTGGCCCAGTATCCTACGCTGGTATTGGTGGGCGTACTCGTCATCCTCGTCCTGCTCACTGGGGCGATCGAGCCCAACTATTTGTCGATCAACGGGGCGCGCAGCACGCTCTTGCAGGCCGCGCCGTTGGGCATCTTGGCCGGCGCGCAGACGATCCTGATGCTCGCCGGTGGGATCGATCTGTCGGTGACCATGATTGCCACCGCCTCGGCCTATGTGGCCGCCAACCAGTCGCCGCATGGCGCGGTGATCGCGATTCTGTTTGGGTTGGTGATTGGGCTGATTGTGGGCAGTATCAACGGGGTGGGCGTGACCGTGTTCCGGGTCAACCCGCTGATTATGACCCTGGCCATGGCCGCGGTGATCCTGGGTTTGTTTACTTCCTGGACGCAGACCTTTTTGCAAGGCTCGACCCAAGTCGCCCCTTTTATTCGGCTGCTTGGTGGCGGCTCCTTCCTCGGCAACCGCATTCCCTATAGCGTTGTGGTCTGGGCAATCGTTGCCATCATCCTGATTTGGCTGCTGCGGCGCTCTGGGTGGGGGCGGCTGCTCTATGCGATTGGCGATAACGAAATTGCCGTCCGGCTTGCTGGCGTACAGGTTTGGCAAGTGCGTATCACCGCCTACATGGTGGCTGGGGTGCTCGGCTCGATTGGCGGCATCCTGTTGGCCGGGCGCACCGGCTCGGTCGACCTGCAACTAGCGGGCGCCTTTCTCTTGCCCTCAATCGCCGCCGTCGTGATCGGCGGCACCTCAACCTTTGGTGGCGTGGGTGGCTATACCGGCACGATCCTCGGCGCGTTGATCCTCAGTGTGCTCAACTCGATGCTCACCTTCCTCAATGCCGGTCAGGCCGTTCAGCAGATCGTTTATGGCGTGATCGTGCTGGCACTGGCATGGGGCTATGCCGGTTTTATTCGCAGAGGGTGATGGCATAGAGTTCTGGCCACATCTTGTGGTGCTTGGAAGCATAGCGTTAATCAGTTTTATCATATTTGGCAAGCCTATATGCCTGCATGGCGTAACATCTCTCGTTCTCGCTCTAGTTCGGCACGTAGCCCCTCTTCAGATGGCAATACTAATTTGTATTTGCTGGCAAAGAGTTGCTCGTTTTCATGTAACACAGAGTAGCGAACTACGGAGTTATCTTTCTGGGCACAGAGAATAATACCCACGGTTGGGTTGTCGTCTGCCCCACGTTTCAAATCATCATACATTCGCACATACATATCCATTTGGCCGATGTCTTGATGCGCAAGTTCACCCGTTTTAAGGTCGAAGAGTACAAAACATTTGAGCAGGTAGTTGTAAAAGACCATGTCAATGTAAAAATCCTTCGACTCGGTGCTAATACGCTGCTGGCGGGCGACGAAGGCAAAGCCTTTTCCCAGTTCGAGCAAGAAAGCTTGCAGATTATCGAGCAATGCTTGTTCTAGTTCGGCCTCTAGCAGTTTGCCAACATTCGCAAGCCCAAGAAACTCTAGTAGCACTGGATCGCGTACAAACTCGCGTGGGGGGCTTTCGAGGGGTGCAATGTTGATGGCGGCCTCCTCTTCTACTGCTTGTCGATCCTTGACTTGCCAGCAAACGTTCATAATAAAGCGTGCCGATCTGGCGTTCTAAAGCACGTGTACTCCAGTTCTGTATAGCAGATTCGCTCATATACCATAAGCGCGCCGGTTCATGTTCCACCCGCAGCAATGCTCGATAGTGGGTCCAACTCAATTCGGTACGCAGCGCGTTCCAAATTGGAAATGCTTGATAAAATGCGCGCATATTGCGTAAATTGCGCTCATCGAAGCCTTTGCCAAATTCGGACGTAAGCGACTCTGATAAACGCGAGATCAGCTTTTCTCCATATTCTGCCCGCGTCGCCCCTCCTTGCTCAAATTCGATAATATGACGGCCGATCTCCCAACAGGTGCGCACTTGTACCGTATCGACCGCGCGCATTACCTGTTGGCGTCCTTGTTGAATCAGAGACCGTAGCTGTTCGATTAGATCGTCAAAGGGTGCTGTAGGCAAGGTTAGCTGTTGCATATTTTCACTTAGATAGTGTTAGCACTTCATACTGTGGTTACGGTGTAACTGGCGCAAGCTGTGGCAAATTTGAAAGTGCTCGTACAACCACCGTCACTTCAACCTGGCGGTTGAGTCGATTCAGAATGGTGATCAGTCGGTCGATGGT
>JBBQBY010000225.1:0-10661 GCA_038318235.1 Caldilineales bacterium | reverse complement strand
CGCTTACGGACGACAGGCGTAACATCATCGCGCAGGGCTTCGGTCAACACGCGACCGTCCATGTGCGCCGGGACTTCTTCGCCCATCAGATGCAAAATGGTCGGCGCGAGATCGACCAACGCGGCATTCTGAATTTCGACGCCAGCGCGCACGGCGGCGCCATAGGCCAAAAAGATGCCATTCATGCGGTGCGTGCCCGAGATGCCGCGCTTCATGGCTTCGATGATTTTGTGGCTACCGAATTCATATTCGCCAAAGCCAAAATACTCCAGGCGACGGGGTAAAAAGACGATATCCGGCGCTTCCTCAAAATAATCGCCGCTGTAGAGCTCCTCACGGCGATAGATGGTTTCGGCCACGAGTTCGCCGGTTTTGGGATCACGCAAAGTCTTCAGCCGCTCGATAATTTCCGTGCGCACGCGCTCATACTCAATGCCCGGCTGCACACAGCCAAACGGCTCACGCCCGATCAGGTTGATACGAATCTGGCCCACATTGCCCAACGAATACGCCTGGGTGCGCGACCAATCCACATCTTCAAACGAGAGAAAGAGCGTTTTCAGCAAGCCTTGACCTTGACCGCGCACGACTTCACGTTTCAGTGCGCCAAAGCCCAACCGCATCAACGTGTCGTAGACATTCATCGGCGAAAAGCCCAAGCGAAAGAGCGTATGTTTGATGCGAGCCAACGCGCCCGGCTTCAATTTCATAAACCCTTCGCGCATCAGCCAATTGTTGACATGAATAAACTTGTGAAAGGGACCAAAGCCGTGGTCAGACATCACCACCAGCGTGGTGTCATCCGGCAACGTATCGACAATGCGTGCCAGTTGCCCATCCAGATGTTGATAGTAGTCGTGGATCGCCGAACCATATTTTTCGGCCTGTTGCGGATCATGCAATGGATGCGTTTTGTCCATGTACTTCCAGAGCGCATGCGAGATCGTATCGGTGCCATTAAAGACGACCATCGCAAAATCCCAGGCCTCGCGACTGCGCAAATAATCCAAGGTCTTGATGCGCAATTCGGTGGTTTTGTAGAGGCGCGTCAAAAACGCATCGACGCCCGAATCTGAATACGCCTGCCCCGGATCGGGATAAAGAATATAGTCGCCGACCGCATTGAGGATGTCTTGGTACAGTTCGCTTGGATAGGTAATTGTATTGCGCGTGCTAGGCGCGGGCAAGCCAGAAACCACCACGCCATTGACTGGCAGCGGCGGGTACGTCATCGGGATGTTGAGCGCGCAGACGCGACGGTTGGTCTGGCTCAACAAGGAATAGATCGTTGGTGTTTTACAATCCAGCGCCGTCACGGGCAAAAACTCGTAACTCTGCGCCTTGCGGGCAATCCAATCATAGAGACTGTGTTTGCCAGGGTTGACGCCGGTGGCAAAGGTCGTCCAGGCCGGTCCCGTCATGGGCGGAACCGTGCTGCGCAGTTCGCCATGCGCGCCTTCACGCATTAAACGTTGCAAGGTGGGCAGCGCGCCTTCCGCCACCCACGGCTTGATCAGATCAAAGGTCGCGCCATCCAAACCAATCACCAGCACTTTATCAGGGTGAATTTTAAGAGCAGAATCAGTGTTCATAGCGTTATGTAGAAATCAGCGTTTGAGCAAGCCTTAAATGATTGTTGGGATCACCATTAGAACTTATTCCGATTTAATTTTGTGCATTTGTAGGTGCGGTTAAAAACCGCACAATCTTGGTCAATCCAGACTTGTGCGGTTAAAAACCGCACCTACAAGACCGATCTGGCGCTGTTTTGCTATCCAAATAATCAATCGGAATAAACTCTAGTAGCCACGTGACAAGCCTGTTTTAACCCTAAAGTCAATTCGTTGCAAATTTGTCACCCAGCGGGAATCATGGATGGTTATGAACTTAGCTGTTTAATTTGGCGATCATGGGTCATTTGGACATCATGCGTCAGTGGCTGACCGTTGCCAGCCAATAGCGAAGATTGTGCGTCGTCTGGCGGCGGGTTTTCCAGTTCGCGCAGTCGCCATTCCAAGAGGCCAACGCTTTGCGCCAGATCGCGGATGCGGTTTGCCTGTACAGAAAGCATCACGGTTTGCGCCAACAATAAGACGACACAAAATAGGATGCCAAAGACCAAAATTAAAGTTGGCGCATATTTGACGGCAAAAATTGTCGCCAGAAAGGCCACGATGCTATCAAAGATCGAGAGCAGGAAAATGGCTAGACTGGCCGCAAACCAGATGAGGGCATATTCTTCGCGCAGCTTATGTTTACGGATCAGTTGGAAGGTCACCAACAAGAGAATGAGGCTGAAGAGTACGGCTACGACCTTTTGCTCGAACGGTATCGGCATTGTGATTCTCCAAAGCAGCTAACGGGTAATCTTTTAACGCAGTGGTAATGACCGCAACGGTAACTTTAAAAGCATAATAGATCGAACGCGCCCAATTGATCGAACTAACACCCGTGGTGCGCTCACCCATGTTCACCGGCAGTTCGATCTGCTTTAAGCCAGCCCTGTGGACAATAATGCGACTTTCGACATCAGGATAATCCTGCGGCAGATAGGTGGCAAGCACTTGGATCGTGCGCCGGTTCATCGCCCAAAAGCCCGATGTCGTATCGGTAAACCGGCTGCCCGTCAACCAGGTAACTTCTAAGGCATAGAGTCGAATCCCCAAGCGGCGCGACAAGGGAATATGCCAATCCACATCAGCCTCCAGAAAACGCGAACCGATGACCATATCAGCCTGATGTGCTTGTAATACAGCCAGCATCGCCTGAATGCCACAAGCATCGTGCTGACCATCGCCATCCATGCGAATCACATAGTCATAATGATGATGGCAGGCGAATTTTAAGCCAGTCTGCACGGCGCCACCAATCCCCAAATTAAAGGGATGGCGCACCACCAAAGCGCCCGCCGCCTGGGCCTCCTGCGCAGTATGATCGCTCGACCCGTCGTCGATCACCAGGATATCGGCACGGGGCAAAACGGCATGCACCCCTTTGACGACTTGCCGGATGGCGCCCTGCTCATTCAACGCCGGAATAATGACCAAAAGACTATCTGCGCATGGCTCTGGACGCGGTGTGGTCACAGTTTATTTCCTTGTTGTGATTGGGCGGTTAGGAAGAAAATTGTGCTATAGATAAATTGACGATTTTTACATGATTAAGACGCGCTATATTTTAGATGGAATCAGCTACCGAACCATTTCACAAGATATAATACGTATATATAGCAAATATAAACCGATATTGGCCTTAATTTCAATCGGCCAAATGGCTTATTTAATGAGGCGACCCCACCCGCGCCCTAGGGGCTCCCGCTCCCCTAGGAAGGGAGGGGATTGTTTAGGGACAAAATAAGTTGCTTGGTCTACCCACCAATCAGTTCCCTCCCTTCTCAGGGAAGCGGGAGCCCCCTAGGGCGCGGGTGGGGTCAACTGAATGATCACCGTCTCGCCGGGTGCCAGACTGGCCGATGGTTGATAATCGACGAAACCACCCGCGGCGTTCACGGTTGGGGCGGCGAAAGGACCTTGGCCCCAGATTGGTTGACTGGTATACGTTGCCCCGGCCACTAACGGCCCGGTTTCCATCGTCAGCCGATAATCAGAAGTTGGCTGATCGCGCAGATTGGTGACGACAAGCACAATTTCATCGGAGCTGGCGCGCACCAAACCCAGTACGGCCCCGTTGCTGCTCGCCACTTTGAAGCCATCGCCCACGCGCAACGCCGAATGCGCATTGCGCACCGTAATTAATGCTTGATAGTGCGCAAGCAGAGAATTACTATCCGAAAGTTGGGTCGCAACATTTTTATTCTTATAATCAGTGGCCGGTGCACGCCAGGGTGAGCCAGTCGTAAAACCAGCATTGGCGGCCGCGTTCCACTGCATTGGCAAACGAATGTCCTCGTCCGGCTTCTGGCCGAGCATCCCGATCTCTTCACCATAATAGATAAAGGGTGTACCAGGCACCGTAAAAAGCAGCGTGGCAGCGCGTTTGGCCTTGTTCACATCATTGCCCAGTTCGACCATCACGCGATTCATATCATGATTGGTGAGAAAGTTGGCAACATGGGCCGTCGGCAATAATTTGGTTGCGATTGCCAGCCCAATCCGGGCAGCATCGGCGCTACCACTACGCGCACTTTCGACTAAAGCAGCGGCCAGATCAAAATCAAAAACCATATCTAGCTGATCACCTTGGGCATACTTGGCGACCGCATCGTTACTCGTCCACACTTCACCCACCGTCATCGCGGTGGGATTTACGCCTTTGTAGAAGGTGCGAAATTGTTTGAACCAAGCATGGTTGCCGTTGCTATCGGCCAGCACCTTGCCATCTTCCACGACATACCGGGCGCCGTCTACACGAAAACCGTCAACGCCAATCGTTTGCAGCCAAAAACGGACCACCTTTTCCATCTCGGCAATGACCAGTGGGTTCTTATAATTGAGGTCGGGCATGCCTTCCCAAAAGACGCCATAATAATAACCACCGTTTGGCCCAGCATGCCAGATCTGTTCACCCCATGGCCCCACACCCCCGGGGTCACGATCTGACCAGAGATACCAATCACGGTAAGGCGATTTTGGGTCTTGCGATTGGACAAATTGAGGGTGTTCATTCGACGTGTGGTTCATCACAAAGTCCATCACTACGCGAATATTGCGTTTATGCGCCTCACTTAGCAAGTGCTTAAAATCATCCAGGGTGCCGTATTGGGCATTAACTTGATAATAATCGGTCACATCATAACCGTGGTACGAGGGTGATGGTTGAATCGGCATCAGCCACAAAGCGTTGACGCCCAGATCACTGGTTGTGTTGGGGTTGCCATCATTGAGGTAATCTAGTTTCTGGGTCAGACCGTTGAAATCGCCAATGCCGTCACCGTTACTGTCATAGAAACTGCGCACGAAAATTTCATAAAAAGTGGCTTCATTCCACCACGCAACGTTACTGGTGGCGGTTGGGACAGAGGTTGGTACAGGTGACGCCGCCGGGGTTGCGCTGGGTGTTGACGGCGGCGTCGTCGGTTGGGGCAGGATACAACCGTAGATCAATAACGCGCTCAACAAGGCAAGCGCCAAGGCAAACACACGATAGCGTTTACGCATAAAATTCACCCTCTCGTCAGTATTTTACAGGAACGATCCCACAGCCTGGATGAAAATCTGGTCACTCAAAACATCACTGATTCAATGAACGCAAAATTCAAGCTAATTTGTATTTTCAGGCTGGCAACAGGCACAAAACGCACCCGTAAACTGGTGTTTGCAGGCATCTGCGCATACAATCGGAGTCAAATCATTTTATAGATCGCTCTACAAACCGCCGTGGATAAATCTTGCCAGCAAAGGCCAGATTGTGGGAGTGCCACGGCGCGGCGATGAGCTTTTGATGGGACTATTGTAGCACTATGAATGCTTTCGTAAAAGTAAGTAAGCTCCTTTCCATGCAAGCGGCTGTGGCGACCTACATTCATGACGGGATGTCCGTCGCGCTGGAGGGTTTTACGTCTTTCATCTGCTTTGCGGCTGGCCACGAGATCATCCGCCAACGCCGCCGTGATCTTACATTAATGCGGATGACACCAGACTTGATCTATGATCAGATGATCGCTGCGGGTGTGGCCAGCAAACTCATTTTCAGCTATCTGGGCAATCCGGGCGTTGGCTCGCTCTATTGCATCCGGCGCGCCGTCGAGAAAGGTATTCCACAACCGCTGGAACTTGAAGAGTATTCGCATTATGGCATGGTGGCGCGTTATGCGGCGGGAGCGGCGCGTTTACCCTTTTTTCCACTGCGCAGTTACGTCGGCTCTGATTTATTGGAAGCCAATCCCAAGATCAAAATGATTGACGACCCGTATGGCACAGGCAAAATTGCCGTGGTGCCGCCACTTAATCCCGACATTGCCATCCTCCACGCCCAGCGCGCCGACGCCCAGGGCAACACCCAATTATGGGGTCTGCTCGGCATGCAAAAGGAAGTGGCCTTTGCCGCCAAGCAGGTGATCGTCGTGGTCGAAGAAATCGTCGACGAAGCCGTGATCCGCGCCGACCCGAACCGCACCTTGATTCCCGGCTTGATCGTCGATGCCGTGGTCCACGAACCGTTCGGCGCGCATCCCTCATACGTGCAAGGCTATTACGATCGCGACAATGAAGCCTATCTGGCCTGGGATAAACTTTCGCAGGTGCAGGCTAGCACCGAGGCATGGCTAGACGAATGGGTCTATGGCGTTGCCAACCATAGCAAATATCTGGAAAAATTAGGCCAAGCGCGCCTCACTAGCCTCAAACCCGAACCTTATCTGGCGCCTGAGGTTGATTACGGGAGGTATCGATGAGTGAATTAACCTACAGTGCTTCTGAAATGATGATTGTGGTAGCGGCACGCAAACTCAAAGGCGCACGTACGGTTTTCGTCGGCGTCGGTCTGCCCAATATTGCCTGCAACTTAGCCCGCTACACCGTAGCCCCCGAACTGGAATTGATCTACGAATCCGGCGTCTATGGGGCGCGCCCCGAACGGCTGCCCTTATCGATTGGCGACCCCACATTGGTGAGCGGTGCGCTCTCGGTGATCTCGATGGCCGATCTATTTGGCCTCTATTTGCAGCGTGGCTTGGTTGAAGTGGCTCTACTCGGCGGGGCGCAGATCGACCAGTATGGCAACTTAAACAGTACGGTCATCGGTGATTATCATGCCCCGAAAACCCGTTTACCAGGCAGCGGCGGTGCGTGTGAAATTGCGATCAACGCGCAGCGCACCTTTATGATCATCCGTCTGAAAAAGCGCGCCTTTGTGGAAAAATTAGACTTTCTCACCAGCCCTGGTCACCTGACCGGCGGCGACAGCCGAGCAGCGTTGGGCATTCCCGGTGGCGGCCCCGAATTGGTAATCACGGATAAGGCCATTTTCAATTTTGCCAATCCAGAACGCCAGATGCAGTTGCTGGAACTTTACCCTGGGGTGAGCGCGGAAGAGGTGCAAGCCGAAATTGGTTGGTCGATCCGCCACGCGGCAACGCTGGCGCTCACACCTGCGCCGGCGGCAGAAGAGTTGCGGATGATCCGCGAAGAGCTGGATCCGCAAGCATTGTATCGCTAGGATGGCATAAAATTGAGGTAACGATTCAGCCAGAAACCGGGTTTTTTTATGCGTAAGACAGGCTAATTCTACCAAGAAAACCCGGTTTCTGCTCCTCGCCTGAATCTTTACAAATTGAGATAGATGGCGGCATTTTTTGTGATATAATCATTCAACAAGCTTAGGTTGCCTATGAAGTTCGAATAGGACGAAAATAAACGCAGAATCAATATACGCAGGCATGGCTTTAATTTCGAAGATGCAGAGAAAGTATTTAAGGCACCCATGTTAGTTGCGTTGGATGACAGAGAGGATTACGGAGAAAAACGCTGGATAGGGATTGGGCTACTTGAAAGACGCGTGGTCGTGGTTATCTTTACTGAACGTAATAAAGATACAATTCGGATCATTTCAATGATGAAGGCGGTAAATGATGAACGAAAACGATATGAACAATTACTCCGAGACGAATTGGGCTATGATTGACGCACTCAGAGATGAAGACATTGATCGCTCAGAACTTCCCCTTTAGATGATAATTTCTTTGCCAGGGCTAAATGGCGTCTGCCCAATGAACCTGTGACCGTCACTGTTCACTTAGACCCAGATTTATATGCTTGGTTTCAAGCACAAGGTAATGATTACGAGCAAAGAATGATCGCTGCACTGAGAATTTATGCAGAAGCTCACAAAAAATTCACACCACCACTAGGGCACACAAGCTAAACTATGTCTCAAACTGTCATCATCGACGCAGTACGCACGCCGGTTGGCAAATTCGCGGGTGCGCTAAGTTCTGTGCGCCCAGATGATTTGGCGGCGCATGTGCTCCAGGCGTTACAAAAACGCACGAACATCGACCCGGCGCTGATTGAAGAAGTCTTCTTGGGTTGCACCAATCAGGCGGGCGAAGATAACCGAAATGTCGCGCGCATGGCGCTATTATTGGCCGGTTTTCCGCAAACGATTGGCGGCGTCACAGTAAACCGACTGTGTGCTTCCGGTCTGGACGCAATCATTCAAGCCGACCGCGCGATTCGTGCTGGCGAGGGTGAGGTTTATATCGCGGGTGGCGTGGAAAGTATGTCGCGCGCGCCATATGTGCTCAGCAAGGCGAACACGCCGTTTGATCGGGAAGCCAAATTATATGACACCAGCATTGGTTGGCGTTTTCCGAATCCCAAAATGGAAGCGCTTTTCCCGCTAGAGGCGATGGGTGAAACGGCAGAGAATATCTTCGAGCAGACCCAGATCGCGCGTGAACGCCAGGATGCCTTTGCGTTTGAAAGCCAGCGGCGCGCGGTCGCAGCGATCAACGCGGGCAAATTTAAGCATGAAATTACATCAGTTTCGATCCCGCAACGTAAAGGTGAACCTGTGATTGTGGACACTGACGAGCATCCACAAATGAAACTACTTGGTGGTCAATATACGTTGACTACCAGCCTGGAAGCGCTGAGCAAGTTGCGCCCCGCTTTTCGCAAAGGTGGCAGCGTGACCGCCGGTAATTCATCCGGTGTAAATGATGGGGCGGCGGCGCTTTTACTCATGGCGGAAACAAAGGCGCAAACATTAGGCTTGAAGCCACTCGTGCGCATCATTGCCTCGGCGGCGGCGGGCGTGGATCCGCGCACCATGGGATTGGGGCCGATTCTAGCCGTGCGCAAAGTTTTGCAACGGGCCAATTTGACCGTGCAAGATTTAGAGCTGATCGAACTCAACGAAGCCTTCGCCGTGCAAGCGTTGGCCGTCATGGACGAACTGGCCTTGCCGCCCGACCGTACGAATGTCAACGGCGGCGCGATTGCGTTGGGCCATCCGTTGGGTTGCTCCGGTGCGCGGCTGATGACAACCTTGGTGCATGAAATGAAGCGCCGTCAAAAAAATGGTACGGCTACCTCACCCTATGGCCTGGTTACACTATGCGTCGGTGTCGGCCAAGGTGTGGCAACGGTTGTAGAATGGGTTGGAGAGTAATGGTTAACTAGTAATGGTTAACCATTACTAGTTAACGAACAGGTGTATGAGTTGATTAACCAAGAACGCTGAACTTCCCCTAGCTTTGCTCGACTGCCCCAAGCGTTTTGAGCAAAGTCCGCATTCGTCCACCGCAACATCCCACATATGAATTACCTGGTCGACGCCACTACTAGACAGGCGGGTCCCTGTAGAATTGAGGCCGGGCTAAAGATGCGATCGTGATGACCACGCAAAACGCGCGGTGGCTACACTATCACTAATTTTTTATTGGTTTCCAACACCTAGGCTAGCCCCCACAAATAAGTTCAGGCTATAATTTCCTTGATGTCTCAATTATCGCTCACTAATTGGCATCATCTAAGTGGCATCATCTAATTGGCATCATGTGGGTGGTGATGCTGCTTGAAGATTGATTAAAAAATTAATTATTTTTATACATAATTTGATTATTCAATTTTTGAATAAAAGACAAGATCATATATTATAGTATCATCTTACGGACTGTAATATACGCATGCGAATGTTTTATCACTTAGTTATTGATTATTTCAGCGCCATTCAAACTAGATCCACAAGGAGGAAACCCCAATGACAGTAGCTACAGCAGTACCAGTATTCACGAAGAAGGGGACCAAGTTGCGAGAATACCTAAAGTTTTACATCAATGGCCAATGGGTAGATCCTGTCCAATCAGAAACCCTGGAAGTTATCGACCCCGCCACGGAGGCACCTTTTGCGGTGATCAGCGTCGGCGCGGCAGCCGATGTGGACAAGGCGGTCAAAGCGGCGCGCACGGCGTTCGAAACCTTTTCGTAAACCTCGATCGAAGAGCGGCTAGAGCTGCTTTACAAGATTAAGTATGGGCGTTCCGCCGAACATGGCCGACGGTTCTGTCGATGCGATGTTACTCTATGTAACCGCGGCCCTGGACAACCATCTACCCTACATTCAACTACCGGATGCGATCGATCTAAGCAATCCAGCCTACGCCGCCGCTTATCGAACGGCCAGTTATACCAACCCCTTAGGCCAGACATTTCTCGGAACACCAGCCATCTACAGCATCACCATCCCCGTGGCCGCCGCGAATCCCCAAGCAGCCGCCGACTTTGTCGCCTATGTTCTATCCGAAGCGGGTCGTACGGCGATCAAGCGGCACGGCTTTCTTGCCACAACACCGCTGATTGGTGGCGATATCACTGCCGTTCCACCGACACTAGCACAATTGATCGCTGAACGCTACGCGGTATAGGCCACAGGCGTACACATCTCGAAAGTGAGAAAGTGCAATGCTGGGCACTTAGCCCTGGGCTTTCTTCTCTGCGCGACTGGCACGATTACGGGTGCGCAGGATGGCGACGTTACACGCCTTTGGCCGCGACGGCCTGAATGGGCATGCCATGCGCCACTTTGAACGGGGTATAGATTATTCCGATCGGTTGAAAGACAACACTATCCATATTCGCTAATCATTCGTCGCCAATAAGACTTCGGTTGACTTAATGATCGCGGTCACACGGGAACCCGGCTGTAGCCCCAGATGGCGCGCTGATTCTACGGTGATCACAGAGACAATCTCCTCGCCG
>JBBQBY010000224.1:0-10703 GCA_038318235.1 Caldilineales bacterium | reverse complement strand
GCCCGCCATCCTCATGCCCGATGGCAAGACCCTAGATTTGCACATTCAGAACAGCGCGCTGATGGCCGGGATGGTGGCTGCGCTCGTAGCCTGGCGTAGCAAAAATTTATTACTAACAATTGTGCTAGGCATGGCCACATTATGGTTATGGCGTTGGTTGCTGCTGCTGATCGGTGCGAATTGAGATTTGGTGAAACTCGGGAACCAGTGCGCATCGCTAAATCATCAAAATAACCTAAAAGGCCAACACGTTTCAAAGTGTTTTATGTACCAGGTGCTGAATTCATTCAGCATCGGCTAGCGCAACTGATCCAAACTCGCCTTGTCAAACGGGTTTTTGTTCTGTTTGACCGCCATCATCCACATTTCAAGCTTTTTGCCATTCATCCGTTCATAACGGGTGGCGGGCTGTAAACTCGCGAGCCAACTTTGATGCATTTCAAAGTCTTTGCGCGCATCGGCATAACGCCCCAATTCAGCATAGACGATCCCGCGGCTGACGCGGCCAGCGTTGGTATCATGCTGCTGCTCTTCGAGGGCAACGGACTTGTCACAAAAAGGCAACGCCTGTTGGGGATCTTGCGCCAAGGCATACCCCCAACACAGCGCATCAAACGCCGGGGAATACGTGGGTGTAATCGCCAGCGTGTGCGTCAGATCGGTGGTCCAATCGTCTAGGTTGGCACGGATGCGGGTCAAGCCGCGGTTATAATAACCGGCGTAACGGTTGGGCGCCAGCATAATTGCCTGATCAAAGTCACGCAGCGCAGCTTGTAGATCAATTGGGCTTTGGCGTTCGTAATAAGCAATGCCACGGTTCAAATAGGCATCATCACGTGTAGGATGCCGGTTGATCACTTGGCTCAGATCAACAAGCGCCGCATCCAGGGTATTCGTGATCTCAACGGCATTGGCAACAAACAGCCGCGATTGGTCAATGTAGGCCGTCCCGCGGTTATAGCGCGCATTTTCCCAATCCGGTTTTATATCGATCACCCGCGTATAATCGGCAATTGCCTGATCATACGCGGGCAACGAGGGCTGGCTTTCGGTCAACTTCGTCGCAATATAGCCTAAATTAAAATAAAGCGTTGCCTGTGTATCAATTTCTTGGGGTTTCAAAGCCAGCGCTTGTCCAAACGCAATGTTGGCTTTGGCATAGCGCCGATCATTCCAGTAGACCTTGCCCAGCGTCAAGAGTGCCAACAGGCGCACTTCCTGTTTCACCTGAACATTAATCGTGGAATTTAGTTCGTCGGGATTAGCAATCGCGATCTCATGCTGATCAACCAGTTTGTTCTGCATGGTAAATTGCACCACTACGCGCCCGCTGTCATACTCACCCCAAATCACCAGCGCAGCTTGCGCAGACTGCAATACTTCTTCGGCGCTCTGTTTGGTCAAAATATTCTGCGGCCAGATCAAGACGGTTGTACTGCTCAGTTCAGTCTGACTCAATTCCGCATCCACCGCCTCTTGAATACGTTTGGCGACATCATAGCGCGGATAATCGAGCACCGTGCTAAATTGGGCAACGACGATCCCGCCCGGCACCTTGAGCGGTGTCGCCGTTGGTGTGATGTTGATCGACGGCGCGGACGAAACGTTGATCACCCCCCCGCGACGAATTTGTGGCAGGCTACCGTATAACCACAGACCCCCAACCAGCAAGATCAGCAAACCGCTTACCAGCATGAGTGACAGCAGCCACGGAGTGGACAAGGCGCGCGAATGAGCTTGCGGCAGAGGGGTAGTCAGCACTTCTACCAGTGGAGGCTCTGGTGGAGCCTCTTCGAGCGAATTGACTGCCGGCGTGTGAACGGGCAGAGATTGAGCAACTGGTATGGCCATTGGCGTCACCAAGATTGGCTGTTCTGGCGCAAAACCGGCGGCCAACAAAAACTGATCTCCCTCTGCTGGCGTCAAACGCAAGGACTCAGCGCATTTCAGCACATCCTCGCGCACCCGCGGGCGGCCTACCGTACCTTCTTTCCAACGAAAGATCGTCTGGCGTTGCACGCCAATCTTGCGGGCTAACTCGGCGTCGGTGATGCCAACGCGCTGCATGTATTGGGTTAACTGTTCGGCAAATGTGGGCATACTTATCATTCCAGTGGACAATTTAGCAATCGCTATTGTATCATGCCCTCGATTTTCCGTACACTGTCTGCGCTTGCCAGAAGATTTAGACGCGGTTAAATTCTGATGATATAATAGGCAGATTAAATGAATAGTGAGTAAATTGACAATTGTTGGGCACACGTGTGTGCTAAGATGTACAACAATGGATTCGTTTTTTAGGAGTAAGGAAAATAGATAAGATGGACCCGGCGTCCCACCCATATGATCAACCAGGGAATGATCAACCAGGGACGGAGATGCTCACGCGGCAAGCATTAGAACAGGCAATACACACCTGTCAAAAATGTGCGCTGGCTGATGGCCGGATCAAAGCTGTGCCAGGCTATGGTCATCCACAGGCAGTGGTCATGTTGGTTGGCGAAGGGCCGGGCTTTGAAGAAGATCGTCAAGGTCGTCCATTTGTTGGACGAAGCGGTCAGTTTTTAACCGAGATGCTGGATAGCGTTGCTATCCGACGCGAAGATGTTTACATCACCAATGTGGTAAAGTGTCGGCCACCCAATAATCGCGATCCCCTGCCGGCAGAATTAACGGCATGCAGCGATTATTTAACTCATCAGGTTGCGTTAATCAATCCACGGATCATTGTCACGCTTGGCCGCTTCAGCATGCAACGCTGGATGCCAGGTGCTTCGATTACCAAGGTCCACGGTCAACTGCGTAACATTGGGCGAGGCCGAGTCGTGCTGGCCATGTTTCATCCAGCCGCGGCCCTGCGCAATCCGCAATGGCACCTAGAGTTTGCGAAAGATCTACAAATTCTACCCAAGCTGATCGCACGGGCGCAGAAAGCGAACGAAGCCGCGATGCGTGGTGAAGCTTTACCAGCTGGTGTCCCTCATCCGGGCGACCTCGATTATCAACCCAACCACACACAGACGGTCAGGCCAGCGCTGCCATCCGACGATGCAGTTGGAGCAGCGGTTCATACCGCCACCGACGAGCAACCTGGCAGCTTGTAAAAGCACACCCTACTGCGATTTTTTGGCAAAGTGCGATGCTAGGCCATTTGGGTCATCTGTGGTTAATCACCTTACGTAAGCATAGTACAGGTTGCGTTGAGCGCAGCTCTGTTATTGTGAAATAGATAAATTTTTAGTTTTTTAACGTTTGATAGGAGAATTTACATGAGTCAAACACAAACAAATACCAACAACCGGGGCGCAGACGCGCCCTTGTTGCGCGTTATCCCGCTGGGCGGATTGGGCGAGATCGGCAAAAACATGATGGTCTTGGAATCTGGCGAAAACATTCTGATCATTGACGCCGGCCTGATGTTTCCCAGCAGTGAAATGCATGGCGTCGATATCGTGATCCCAGACGCCGAATACGTGCTAGAGCGCCAGGATTGGGTGCGCGGCATTATCCTGACGCACGGCCACGAAGACCATATTGGTGCGCTCGCCTACTTTCTAGAAGAAGGGCTCAATGCGCCAATTTACGCCACGGCGTTGACGCGCGGTCTATTAGAAGTTAAGCTGCGCGAGCACAAACTGATCGCCGAGGCCGACTTACACACGATCACCGAAAATGATAAGCTAGATCTGGGACCGTTTGCGATCGAATTTTTCCACACTTGCCATAGCTTCCCCGACAGTGTCGGCGTATCCGTCAAAACGCCCGCAGGCCGTGTCATTCATACAAGTGACTATCGCTTTGATCCGACGCCGGTGGATAACAAACCGACCGAAGAGGACAAGCTGCGCCGTTGGGGCGACGAAGGCGTTTTGCTCTTGATGGCCGATAGTACGAATGCCGAAAAAGAGGGTCACACCGCCAGCGAACGCACGATTGAAACGATGTTAGATCGGATTATGGGCGAAGCGACGGGACGCATCTTGTTGACCACCTTCGCCAGCAATTTGGGCCGCGTACAGCAGATTATCGATGCTGCCCGCCGCCACGGTCGGCGCATCGGTGTGGTAGGTCGCTCGATGGTCAGCAATGTCAAAATTGCGATCCAACTGGGCTATCTCACCATCACGCAAGACGAATTATTGAATGCCGGCGAGATGGAAAGCCTGCCACCCAGCCAAGTCGTGGTGATCGCCACGGGCAGCCAAGGCGAACCAACCAGCGCCATGGTGCGCATGAGCGTGGGTGATCATCGGCAGATTGTGCTGCGCGAAGGCGATACCGTGATCTTGAGCGCCATGCCGATTCCGGGCAATGAAGAGCTGTTCAACCGCACAGTCGATAATCTTTTCCGCCAGGGCGTCAATGTCTTCTATCATGAACTAGGTGACGTGCATGTCAGTGGTCATGGTGGGCGCGAAGATTACCGAAAAATGTTGGAGCTTGTGCGGCCTCAATATTTCGTTCCAGTGCATGGTGAATATCGCCATTTGGTGCTGCATGGTCGCCTAGCCGAACAATCGGGCATCCCCAAAGAACATGTCCTGCTGCTCGAAGATGGGCATGTCTTTGAATTTGGCGATTTTGCCAAAACCGGTGTGATCGAGGGCCGACCGGGCGAGAAGTTCGAGGCGGGTCACATCTATGTCGATGGGTTAGGGGTAGGCGATGTCGGCAGCGTGGTGCTGCGTGATCGCCGCCATTTGAGCCAAGATGGTTTTATGGTCTGCGTGCTTGCGGTGGACGAAGTCGATGGCGAGATCATCTATGGGCCAGAGATCATCACACGCGGCTTTGTCTATGTGCGTGACAACGAAGAACTGATCAAGCGCGCCCAAGAGATTGTCCAGGAGATGGTCAAGAAGCGCGTGCCAGCCAAGGCGTTGGAAAACAAGATCAAAGATGCTTTGAGCAACTTCACGGCCCGCGAAATTGGTCGCCGACCGATGATCTTGCCCTTGGTGATGGAAGTATAATCAGCCGACAGACTATCGGTTAGACGAGAAAACAGCTAAAAGTCGGCGATTAGCCGGGGTAGGCATGCCTACCCCGGCTAATCGCCGACTTAATTGGGTATGATTGCTGGAACGTTCTGTTTACGTTGATCAGACCCTTCCCCCTGACCCCTTCCCTGCTAGAAGGGGAACCGGTATAGGATCTGATTGGGCTAAATAGTCTAGGTTGGTCAAGCAGCGAAAAGGTACAGGGGTTGGATGGTTCGGAGTGACGACTTTAGTCGTTTGTTGTGCGACTATCTTATGTAGTGAGCATCTTCAGATGCGCTATTACAAGCAATAGGCGCATCTGAAGATGCTCACTACACTTTACCGAAATAGATTTTCAACTTTCATAAGTCGTCGCCCTACCAACCATTGATTGCAGCCTAGACGAGCCACTATAACGCCCAGTGCCTGATGGTCTTTAACGATTTAATTCGGCAACCGTAGGTGCGGTTTTTAACCGCACAATCAGGATCAACAAGGCAGATGCGGTTAAAAACCGCACCTACGGTGTTACCGGTTTATTTTGTTAATCAGCATAAGGCACTTTCTACTGTCAGGCGCGGAATTTATTCCTGCCTGAATTCCCGCCAACCCTCTTGCAACAGAGTGGCGAACATGGTATACTAGACTGAACGTTTGTTCTTATATGAAGGCATTTTCACTGAAATATGGCCGCCAGAAAACCCGCGAGTAAAAGTAAAGCCCAACCTAAACCAGATGCGCTGCAGCGCCTCACGGCCACATTGGCGCGCGCCGAAGTGGGCGGCGTGATCCTGATTCTGCTGTCGGCGGTCACCTTGCTCAGTTTGCTGACGCGCAGCAATGGCATTATCACCGCCGCCTTGATCAACGCCTTGCAGACGCTCTTTGGGGTTGGGGTCTGGGGGTTTCCACTGGTCGCTGGCGCGCTAGGCTTTTGGATGGTGATCCGTGCGATCGAACAATTGCCGGATTTGCCCTGGCAGCGCCCGGCTGGTCTGGCCACACTCTTTCTGGTCAGCATTATTGGCGCCACCTTGTGGATGCAGCCCGAACAAGCGGACGCTGGTGGTCAGGTTGGACTGCTGTTGGCTGGCGGTTTGCAAAACGTGATCGGCAGTTGGGGCGCCTGGCTGTTTGTTGGCTTCTTGGCTGTGATTGGCGTCATTTTGCTCACTGACCAGTGGTTGCCGAATACGACAGTTGACCTTTGGTATTTGGGGCAGGAGTGGCGGCAGCAGAAAACGTTACGGCCCCCGGTTGCCATTCAACCACCAGTGTCCTTGCCCAGCAGCCAAATTAGTTGGTGGAAGCGGCTGTTCGAAAGCTGGCAAGTAATGCCAGTCGCAAATTCGACGCCCATGTCGAGTCCGCTGCAAAATGCGCCTAATCTTGTGCAACCAGAGCCGCCCTCACGCCGCGTCGAGCCCCTGCGCTCCGCCCAACCAACCACACCGGCAGCGCAACCCGCACCGCGCGCCACGCAAGTTACCCAGCCGACCACGGCCGGCGAATTGCCCATGCCGCGGATTATCGGCAGCGGCGCCCAGGAATATCGGTTGCCGCGCCTGGCCGATATGCTCAAGGATTGGGAACGACGGAGCACAAGCGATGATCTGATCCGCCAGCAGGGCCGCATGATCCAAGAGACGTTGGCGCTTTTTGGGGTACCGGCTGACTTTGAAGGCGCTTATAAAGGCCCATCGGTCACGCAATATCTGATCAAGCCCGGTTATATCGAACGCACCATTCGCGGCGAGCCACAGCGCATCAAAATTAAAGTGAGCAAAATTGCCGGCTTAGCGAACGATCTGGCCTTGGCGTTGGCCGCGCCGAGCGTGCGCATCGAAGCGCCAATTCCTGGCACGAACTATGTCGGCATCGAAGTGCCCAACCAAGAATTTAATACAGTCGGGCTCAAGGAATTGATGGAATCTGACATTTTCGAGCAACTAAAAGGCAAGTTGCGCATTGCGCTCGGCGAAGATGTCAAAGGGCAACCGATTACGTCTGACTTGACCCGCATGCCCCATCTTTTGATCGCAGGGGCCACCGGCGCCGGTAAATCGGCCTGTATCAATTCGATTGTCTGCTGCTTGCTGCTGACCCATACACCCGACACATTGCGCTTTTTAATGGTCGATCCCAAGATGGTGGAGTTGAGCACGTACAATGGTATTCCGCATCTGCTCAGTCCCGTGGTGACCGAGGTGGATAAAGCGGCCGGTGTGCTCTTTTGGGCGGTCAAAGAGATGGAACGTCGCTATACGCTCTTTAGTAAGGCCGGGGCGCGTGATTTGGTGCGCTATAACGAATATTTGACCAAACGTGGTGAAAAATCGCTGCCTTATATTGTGATCATTGTGGACGAGATGGCCGATTTGATGATGGCCGCGCCCGAAGAGGTGGAAAAACATATCTGCCGCTTGGCGCAAATGGCGCGTGCCGTCGGTATTCATCTGATTATCGCCACCCAACGCCCGTCGGTCGATGTGATCACCGGTCTGATCAAGGCCAACTTTCCAGCGCGGATTGCCTTTGCTGTGACCAGCGGCACCGACAGCCGCGTCGTTTTGGATGTACCGGGCGCCGAACGCTTGTTAGGGCGGGGTGATATGCTCTTTATGGCGCCAGATTCGAGTAAATTGGAACGGTTACAGGGCACATGGGTGGGCGACGAGGAGATCAACAAAGTGGTGCGCTATTGGAAGGGCATCCGCAGTTTAGAAAATACCAGCACAGGCGAAATCACGAGCGAGCCAGACGCGCCAACGCTCGAAGCAGATGCCCCATCATCAAGCGCGGCATCTCCCGCAAAGTCGAACCGACCAACAACCGATAACCGGGCGCGCCCCGCCCAGCAACCTAGCTTGCCCGCGACAGGCTTGAGTCAACCGCCGCTGTTTGACGAGATCAACGCCATGAAAGCCGTTGACGCCCGCGATGAACTGTTTGAAGATGCGGTGCGCTTGGTGCAAGAGGCTGGACGCGGTTCGGTTAGCTTGCTGCAACGCAAATTGCGCATCGGCTACAGTCGTTCGGCCCGGCTGGTTGATCAAATGGAAGAGGCTGGCATCCTGGGGCCGGATTTGGGCAATGGCCAGGGGCGCGAAGTGCTTGTCGGCAATCAACAGCCACCGTCACAACAGCCATCGCAAGCATCACCGCAAACGCTGAAACCACCGCGCATTATTGGTGGTGAAGACGAAGATCCACCCACCAATAAACCACGCGTTTGGATGTAGGAATGATAAATCAGGGTAAATCAAGCGGCTCGTCACCCACCAATGGCCGCACGTTGGGGCGACTATGCCTTCTGCTGACGCTATTCGTGGTTCTGGCAACGGGGTGTGGCGATAAACGACCATTAGCGGAACAACTGGCCAGCAACACCGAAGAGGGGTTGGCAAAAGTACAGACCGTGCAAGGCCGCATGGACATCAGCACCGGTCCGGTCACCTTGCAACAGAAATTCTGGGTGCAACGGCCCAACTTTTTGCGCACCGAGACGGAAGAGGGTCCGGTTCAATTTAAACGCACGATTGTCGTGCTCAATGACAAAGATGGCTGGTTCTATAATCCAGCTTTGCGCCTGGTCACCGTAACCGATCGCTCTAAGTATGATCCAACGCTCGCCGCCGAAGCGGGTACAGGCTCGATGCTCGAACGGATGCCGACCGAGATTTTAGCGCTCCTGCGCACCAATCCCGGCGTGCATGAAGTCGGTGGCGAGGAGATCGCGGGCAGGGATGCAACGCACATCGAAATTATTGTTAACGGTCAGACCAAAGCCTTTCCCGATGGTCTACTGCAACTCTGGTTAGACAAAGAATATGGTTATCCGTTGGCGATTACGACCAGCAGCGGTTTAAAGATCCGCTTTACGATGGTCGAATTTAACCGAAGCATAGACCCGCTCACCTTTATCTTTGTGCCGCCACCAGGGGCGTTGGTGCAACGGGTCAATCCACAAACACCATAGGCAACTCGGTTGCACAAGGCAAGGTAGGGGACAGGCATGCCTGTCCCCTACTGTTTTATCATCAAGCTTCCCACATTTGAAAAGAGCACACTCGTGACAGAGCGCGTTGAATCTACCACTGGCGAAATTTCATTTCTGCGGCTCATCGGCATTAGCAGTCTCGCCAAATTGCTAGTGGATACAAACACTCAAATTTTTAACCCATTTTTGCATATTATTGCCACAGGGTTGGGTATCGATGTGGTTACGCTGGGCCGGCTGCTCAGTTTACGCAGCGCGGTCGGCATCCTGGCGCCGTTCTTTGGCACGCTAGCTGACCGGCGCGGCTATCGTTTGGTGCTCCGCTTAGGCTTGTTGCTAACCGCGGCAGGCGTGTTGCTGATTGGCAGCAGCCAGCAACTGTGGATGGTGGCGCTTGGCATGGTCGCGTCTGGCCTTGGGGTCTCTGCCTTTATTCCCACGTTGCAAGCTTATGTCAGCGCGCGCTTGCCCTACGAGCAACGGGGCCGGGCATTGGGCATGGTCGAATATTCTTGGGCCTTTACGGGGATTGTCGGCCTCTCTTTGATTGGTTGGTTGATTGAAGCAACCAGTTGGCGCACACCATTTTTCTTGCTCGGCGCGGGCTTGGTGATCATGTCATTTGTCTTTGCGGGCCTGCCCGATGTGCGCGCTCAAGCAGGCATCGAACAATCCATTACGCCAGGTACACCGGCCAACTTTTGGTTGCGCCTTCGTGGATTCTTTGACTTGGGTGCGAACGCCCGCTCCACCTATGGCACGCTCTTTGCTGGTATGCTGACCTATGTAGCGGCCTTTCAAATCATGCTAATTTATGGCACCTGGTTGGGTGAGCAATATCAGCTGGACGCCGCCCGGCTCGGTCTCGTCGCCTTGATCCTGGGTTTATTCGATCTAGCAGCCAGTGTCTCGGTCAGTCTTTTTACCGACCGGATTGGCAAACGCCGCAGTGTGCTGATGGGAAATTTCGGCGCGCTGGTTGGCTATTTATTATTGCCTTGGCTCAATACGACCATTTTCCTGACCGTGTTTGGGATTGCGCTAGCCCGTGGTTGTTTCGAGTTTGCAATCGTCAGCCACTTTCCGCTGCTCAGCGAACAGGTACCACTGCAACGCGGCAAGGTCATGACCTTAGGCGCCGCGATATTACTGGCTGGCGGCACCGTTGCCAATAGCAGTGGCCCATGGCTCTATACCCGCTATGGTGTAATTGGCGTCAGTACAGTGTCAGCCATCCTCGTCGGTTTGGCGATCGTGTTATTGCTGACTTGGGTGCATGAGCGCGACAGTTTGTAATAAATTCGCAATAATTGTGTAGGATCTGCGTAATCTGACGCAGGTATGCTTAGCGTAGACTGGCCGTGATCGGCACGTGGCGCCAGAGCAAGCAACAAGGAGTATTCTATGAACGGACCGACAATTCTGGTGGTAGATGACGAACGCAGCATCAGCGAAGTCGTTAGCCTTTATTTAACCCGCGCCGGCTATCGCGTCAGGATCGCCAACGATGGGCAGACGGCGCTGAAGGAATTGGCCAAGCAGATGCCCGATCTTGTGGTGCTTGATCTGATGTTGCCCCAGGTGGATGGGCTAGAGATCACACGGCGTTTGCGGGCCGAGGGTGACACGCCAATTATCATGGTGACGGCGCGGCGCGAGGAAGCCGACCGTATTTTGGGCCTGGAAATGGGCGCCGATGATTACATGGTTAAGCCCTTTAG
>JBBQBY010000223.1:0-10724 GCA_038318235.1 Caldilineales bacterium | reverse complement strand
ATTGGCGATAGCTTCGAGGAAATTGAGCATTTTGATGCCGAAATGTTTGACTGCCTGATCCACGACCCACCGATGTTTAGCCTCGCCGGTGACCTCTATTCTGGCGCTTTTTATCGCCAAACCTGGCGTGTGCTCAAGCGCAATGGTCGCATGTTCCATTATATTGGTTCACCCGATAGCAAGAGTGGTGCCCGTGTGACCAAAGGTGTTGTACACCGCTTGCAAGAATCCGGCTTTACCCGCATTGTCCCCAGCCCCCAAGCTTTCGGCGTCGTCGCTTATAAATAAGGCACCCCCGTTTAGCGCTTCTGGCTGATTTATCTATAGGCGCGCCCTGAAGATGTGTGACTGCATGCGATCCCACGTTACTAAAGTGAAAGAAGTTTGAAAATGGGTGTTCTAAATCTTCCTGGAAGCGGACAAGGGCTTTCCAGCAAACGCGGCCATCAGTGTCCGCTTCCAGGAAGATGGTTCGACGAAAACCACGGGTCTCTCGCTGCTTTTACTTTAGTATCTATACAATATCGGCGCTTGCCTCTGGCTGATAAGCCTTGATATAATCTTCCCCGACGTTAATACGCGCGCCGCTAAAAGCTGCGCCTAACGTTATGCGGCAACCTCCCTAACACCCGCATAACCATCACTACCATAGAAATTATTACGGTTGTACAAAAGGAGAATGATTGTGGATTATGTGAATTTTGGCTCGGCAGGTGTCAAGGTTAGCCCACTTGCCCTGGGCATGGGCTTGCGCGGTCAAGGCGACGAAGCGGCGGCTCAACGCCTGGTTGAATATGCGCTTGATCAGGGGATTAACTTGATCGATTGTGCCAACGTCTACGGCATGATGGACGACCGCGCCAATATTGGCCGTTCGGAAGTTGTCTTGGGGCGGGCGCTCAAAGGCAAACGTGATGATGTGGTGATCACATCGAAGGTCTGCGGGCGCATTGGGCAAGGTCCGAATGATCTGGGCCTCTCACGCTATCATATTATGCGTGAGGCAGAACGTTCACTCAAGCGGTTGGACACCGACCATATTGATATCTATTTGGTCCATTCGTTTGACGAAACGACACCGCAAGAAGAGACGATTCGCGCCCTGGATGACCTGGTGCGTTCCGGCAAGGTGGGCTATGTTGGTTGTTGCAACTATGCCGCCTGGCAAGTTTGTCGTGGTCTTTGGCTCGCGGATAAAGTCAATGCTTCGCCTTACATGACGGTTCAGAATCCTTATAGTTTGCTGAATCGGCGATTGGAACAAGAGCTATTTGGCCTAGTGCGCGACCGTGGCTTGGGGGTTATGGCCTACAGCCCATTGGCTGTTGGGTTGCTCAGTGGCGCCTACAAACCGGGCGAATCTGCGCCGGCTGGTTCGCTCTGGGCCACGCGCCGCAAAGATATTTATGGTAAAACGATGGAAGGTGTTGTCACCAATGTTGTCACAACCGTACATGAGCAAGCGGCTGAATTGGGCAAGACGCCCGCCCAATTAGCGCTGGCTTGGGTTTTATCGCACCCCGAAATCACCGTCGCGATTAGTGGTGCGGATACAATTGAACAGTTAGACGACAATCTGGGTGGTGTGGGCTGGGTGTTGCCGGCGGAGGTGCGGGCGAAGTTGGATGAGGCTTCGGCGGCGCTTAGTCTAATTTTGGATTAATCGAACGGGGTGCGTGATAAATGCGCAATCACACGCATCCCGTAAAAATGAAAACGCTGAAGGGGATGCTTGTATGTCTAACTTGATCATTATCCATGCTGATTTTGAAGCACATTGGCCATTTGTGGCTGAGGATTGGTACAATACCTGGCGCGATGCGGATGAAACCGCCTTGATCCGTTTAGCCCGCGGTGATAACCGGCGTTTGGGCGAAGTGGTGCCTCAAGCGGGTGAAGTCACCCGCCTGGCCTGTCTGGGCGTGCCCGTCACCAGCGAATGTTTGCAGGCTTTTCGTGGTCTGCGCGAAGCTACATTCCCAGCACTGTATGGGCCTAGCAAACTCGGCCAACCTAGTGTCGATCTACTAAGAAGCCGAGGTGTGCAACTCTATGACCACCGGAGTGAAGGTTTTTGGGGCCAATCGGTCTCCGAATTTGCCTTAGCTTTAACCCTCTGCGCCTTGCGCCAGATCCCACAGAACTATCATGCCATGTTGACGTCGCATGAGCCGTGGCTGCGCTACGATGCAACGCGTAATCAAGGGCCAGGCACCCTGGGCGCCCAGTTTAGCGATGACACCCGTTTTACGGCGGGCACCGTGGCGGGCAAACGGGTACGCGTCGTGGGCGCCGGCAACATTGGCAGCCGCTATGCGAGTTTTGTGCATATGCTGGGTGCTGATGTCGCCACCTGGGACCCGTATGCGGCTGAGCCTGGCTTTCATCGCGCTGGCACAAGGCGTGTATGGCATTTAGAAGAGCTGGTAAAAGACGCGGAGATTTTTGCGCCGATGTTGCCGCTAAAGGACGACACACGCGGCATTGTCACGGCTGCCCTGATTGACGCCTTGCCGAAGGGGTGCTTGGTCGTGCTGGCCACGCGCGCTACAATCTGTGATATGTCCGCCATTCGTCGCCGCGTGTTGGCTGATGAATTGGCACTGGCGGCTGACGTTTTTGACGTCGAACCGCTGCCACTGGATGATCCCCTGCTGGGGCGTCATAATGTCGTGCATACACCACATCTGGCCGGTCGCACGCACGATTCAAATCGACAATGGGTAGAGAATTTGACCACACAATTTATGCCTAAAAAGTGATTGCGAATTAGGCGTTGCGAACCATCCATATTCGCAACGCCTAATTCGCAATTCGCACCACCGTTATTGTGCAGGCTTTAGCAGAATTTTTCTGAATCACGTAGAATCACGTATTGAAATAGCATTGAACAACTGCCAATATAAAGCATGCCCCCTCGCTGTCTTTGGAACTTCTATCAAAAGAGAGATCAATGTCGCTTTTTAATCGTTCTACCCTGCATAAGTTTTCTGCGATTGTGGCCGTTACCCTGCTTGTCCTGTCCTATCTGCCGGTCTCTGCCCATGCCCCCACCGAAGCCCACCCTGCGCCGCCTTCGATTCCCCCTGTGCAAACGCCGCCACTGCCCAGCGGTTTTCTCAGCGCGCCAGCCGCGGGTGATCCCGTGGAAATTGCGTTGCGCTATTTGCGCGAACATCGTTTCGAACTTAAATTGACCGATCAGGATCTAAGCGATATTGTCGTTAAGGATCGCTATGTGACCGCGCACAATGGTGTCACCCATCTTTACCTGCGCCAGCGTCTAAATGGCATCGAAGTTTTTAATGGTGATGTCAACGTCAACCTGACGCCTGATGGCCGCATCATTAATCTGGGTAATCACTTTGTCAGCGACTTGCAGCACCAGGTGGATACGACCGCTCCGACACTTACCCCAATTGATGCGGTGACTCTAGTGGCTCCCCAACTTGGCTTGATTATTAGCGAGGCGTTGGTGGCGACAAGCAGCGCACGTGGCGCTGATCGCGCCGTAGAATTGAGTGGCGGCGGCATTTCGTCTGACCCGATTCCGCTCCGACTGATCTACCAGCCATTGTCAGGTGGCCATGTGCATCTGGCCTGGAATATGGTGTTACGCCTAAAGACCAGCCCCGATCTGCTTGATATCCGCGCCGACGCAATGAGTGGCGCGATTCTTTCCAAGGTGAATTTAACCAAGGACGGTAAAGCGATGGGGCATCCACTAAGCGCTGTTCAAGGGCCTGTGCAGGCAGCCAATGCCGCGCCCAATGCACCCTCAGCGCCCAACTCGTATTTGGTCTATGCCTTGCCTGCGGAGAATCCTTTTAATAATTCCGCCACGCTGGTGACCGATCCGGCGGACGCTGTGGCATCACCTTTTGGGTGGCATGACACGGATGGTGCGCCTGGCCCCGAATATACCACGCCGCGCGGCAATAATGCCTTTGCCTACGACGATTTGGTCGCGCCCGATGGCTTTGGCGCTGGCGATGTGACAACCGATGGCGGCCCTGGAGTGGTCTTTTCGGCTGCCGCCGATTTTAATCAACCGCCTTCGACGTATCGCGCTGCTTCGCTGACCAATCTGTTTTATGTGACGAATAAAGCCCACGATATTATGTATTTCTACGGCTTTGATGAGGCTAGCGGTAACTTCCAAACCAATAACTATGGACGCGGCGGTCTGGCTGGTGATGCCGTCAACGCCGAAGGTCAGGATTATGGCGGCGTTAATAATGCTAATTTTTCTACCCCAGTGGATGGACAACAGCCGCGCATGCAGATGTATCTAGGTAATCTATCGACCAAGGTATTGGTGATTAACGCGCCGGCAAATATCTCTGGGACCTATAGCGTTGGCAGCCCTAGCTTCGGGCCGTCAGCGCTCAATACAACCGGCGATGTTATATTGGTTAATGATGGTAGCATCATAGACGGTGGCACCATCAACGATGGATGCCAGACCCCTTTTGTAAACGCTGCGGCCATCTCTGGCAAAATTGTTCTGATTGACCGTGGAAAATGCACATTTAAGGCAAAGGTGAAAAATGCCGAAACCAACGGGGCAATTGCGGTCATCATCGTGAATAATCAAGCGGGGGGGGCGCCGAGTATGGGCGATGATGGGACGATTCCCGCCGTTTTGATCCCTTCATTGTCGATCGCGCAGAGCGACGGTGGGGCGATCAAAGCCCAGTTGGCCATGCCGGTAACCGTGAATGCTACCCTGTTGAGCGGTCCGCAACGCGATGGCTCATTCGACAATGGGGTGATCCTCCACGAATATGGCCACGGCGTCTCCACACGCCTGACCGGCGGTCCCAGCAATTCAAGTTGTCTGGATGCGCAAGAGTCGGGTGGCATGGGCGAAGGATGGAGCGACTTTTTGGCATTGGTGCTGACCGCTCATCCAGGCGACACGGCCACTACCCTCCACACCGTTGGTAATTGGCTAAATGGTAACACCGCCACCGGCTCCGGCTTTCGAACGTATCCTTATACAACTGACATGGCTGTGAACCCGCATACTTTTGACGATACGAAATTGAATGACGAAGTGCATGCCGTAGGTGAGGTCTGGACAACGATATTGTGGGAAGTCTACTGGAATATGGTAACCGACCACGGCTTCAACCCTGACCTTTATCACGGCACGGGTGGCAACAATCTGGCTTTGCAATTGGTGATGGATGGCATGAAACTCCAGACCTGTAACCCGACTTTTGTCGACGCGCGTGATGCCATTCTGACGGCGGATCGTATCGACAACAATGGGGCGAATCAATGCCGGATCTGGGAGGGTTTTGCCAAACGTGGTTTGGGGTATAGCGCAACAGCTGGCGACAGCAGCAGCGCGACCGATGGCGAGCAAGCCTTTGATCTGCCCCCTGTGTGCATGGTCAATGTCCAGCCCCCTTCATTTGATATCTGCATACCCGCCTCGGCAAATTTTGATATTGCGCTCGGGAAGTCGTTCAATGGCGCAGCGACCTTAAGCGTCAATGGCATACCGAGTGGCACAACGGCCAATTTCACACCAAACCCCGTGGCCCCTCCTAACCATAGCACCTTGACGCTTGCCAACACTAACGCTGCTTTACCCGGCAGTTACGCCTTCCAGGTGATGGGCACCGGCAGCAGTCAGGTCTATACAACGCCTGTCACTTTGCATCTTGCTTCGGGTGCGCCCAGCGCGCCAGTTTTGACCGCAGTGGCCAATGGCGCCACCAATGTAACTGAGCGACCTACGCTTCAATGGCAGGCGGCCACGCAAGCCACCGACTATTTGTTAGAACTTTCCGAAGGGGCTGATTTTTCCAGCCTGGTTTATACAACAACCGTCCAGACAACGTCCGTTCAGATTCCTTATTACCTACGTTCTGGACACACCTATTACTGGCGGGTGACGGCACATAACGGTTGCAGCAATGTTGCTTCTGACGTTGCCCATTTTACGGTACGCGTCTTTCCCCGTGTGTTGCTGGTTGATGACGACGCCAATACGAGTGGCGGTGATAATGTGACTAGTTATTATGAGGACGCACTAACCACCTTGAATGTGCCCTACGATGTCTGGGATACGGGCGATGGTGGCAATCTTGAGCCAACGCAACTCGATCAGATCACCGACTACTCGACAATTGTCTGGTTTGATGGCCCGGTAGGGGCAAATGCATTGCCGACTACGGAGCCATTACTGGGCACTTTCTTGGATCAGGGTAAATGTTTCTTTATTAGCGCCCAAGATTATTATATAACGAATGGATTGACCCCTTTCATGCAGAATTACCTCGGTGTTGCTGCGGCGCTTGATGATAAAAGTGACGGTAACAGCTGGCATACAGTCGTGACCGGTGCTGGGCCGATCTTCGGCGGCTTGGGGCCGTATACCCTTTCGTTCCCCCCACTGGGCAATTATACCGACTTGATCACGCCAACTGTGAGCGCGGGCCTGGCCTTTGCGGGTGATGCTGGCAATGCCGCGGTCTACAAAGATGGCGGCAACTATCGTACAACCTATTGGGGCTTTGGCCTGGAGACACTACCTACGGCAAACGACCGCGCCGCAGCCCTGCAACGGGTGCTCCAATGGTGTGATTTCCAAACAGATACGGGCATTGCGCAACAGGTGGCGCCGTCCACGACCGTACGCCCTGGTCAGCCGATTACTTATACCCTGACCTACAGCAACACCGGGATTAAGCTTGCCGAGCCAGCTTTGATCACGGCGACCTTGCCACCCGCGCTGACCGACCTACACGTGATCAGTGCCGGTGTCGCCATCACACCGCTGGTCAATTCGTCTTATATCTGGCAGACGGCGAATATCACGCCCGGCCAGGTGGGTACGATCACCGTGACTGGGATTGTTAGCCCGGCTTTATCCGCCGATGCGTTATTAACTTTCCAAGCATCGATGAGCCGCCAGGCTGCCGATACGCAGTTAGCCAATAACAATTCCCAGCCTCAGGCGATCAACGCGGTTGTCCCGCGTCTCCGGCTGGCGAATGCCAATCCCAGTGTCAGTGAAGAGCGTGGCAGCTTAACCATCGTGGCTCAGTTGGATCAGGCGAACCCCTACGGCGCGGTTCAGGCCAATTATGCCACCAGTGATGGCAGCGCCCAGGCTGGCAGCGATTATGCCGCGAGCAGTGGCACGCTCACAATCCCGGCGGGCGCGCTGACGACGACTTTCACCATTCCGCTGCTCGATGATGCGGTGGCAGAGCCAACTGAGACGATTTTGGTCAATTTGAGCCAGCCTGCCGGAGCGACGCTGGATACGCCAGCTACGGCAACGGTCAGTATCATCGATACGGATGTCGCGCCCCCCAGCGTGCCAGATTTGCAGCTCGCGTTTGCTGCCCAACCAGGCGACTCGTCTACCATCCATGTTGGTGACCGCATCACCTATTCGATTGCGCTGACCAATACCGGTGATGTTGTCAATCATGTAACCGTAAGCGTCACCCTACCTGCTGCGACAATCCTAGACCCAACTTCGGTGACGCCGCCAACCACTGCGCTCGCCGCCAATACGTTGGCCGCAGCCAATGTTTCACTTGTCTGGCAACTGGCTAGCTTGGCGACTAATGCAACGTTCCACGCCTCATTTGCCGTTGGCGTAAATCAGGCTGGACCGCTCAATCTCGCGGTGCAGGCCGGAGTTGCTGGCGCACCGCCGCTTGTGTCGGAAAGTGTCGGACACCAAGTGACACCAACGGGCTCTTCGCAACGGCTCTATTTACCGATGATCCGACGGTAAAAGGCGCTTAAGTCATGAAGCAAAAGGGGCAAGGAGACATTACCGCTCTCCTTGCCCCTTTTGCTTTAATCAACAGCAGATGAGGATTTTCTCACAATCGCGACGAAGGATTGCCGGTTTTTCAACGACTAATAGAGGTACACTCTTATCGAAAAGCAAGCTTATCGTTATCTACCTATCTTCGTTTGTGGATTCTGGTGTACAGTACTGCAATTTTGTTTTTTAAATTGACAAAATAGTTAAACTCCGCAAAATCATGTTCACGAATGAGCGACTTTTAAATACTTTGTCCCGCTGGTTCATCTCTCATCCATGAACTAGCGCGGTGTAACCAAGGATGATCGGCTGTTGTTCAGGCGAATTTCCATCTAGGAGGCAATCCAATGAGTATTCCCGATATTCCAACCCCCCCCGAAATTAGTGGGCAATCAAAGAGCGGTCTTAAATATCATATTATGGGTACGGTGCAACAAACTGTCGCGGTGGATCTCAATCCCGGCCAAACGATCTTCTCCGATGCCGGTGCCATGTCGTGGATGACGGCTACCGCCAATATGAATACCACAACTGGTGGTGGCCTGGGTGGTATGTTCAAACGGGCCATTTCTGGCGCAAGTGCCTTCATTATCGATTTTACGACGACTGGTGGACCAGGTCAGATTGCCTTCAGTACAGATTTTCCTGGCAAAGTGCTTGCCTTTGAGTTGGACGCTGGTCAATCGATCATCATGCACAAGCATGCCTTTATTTGTGCCGAAAAGAGCGTGACGCTTGACATCTTTTTTACAAAGAAATTAGGGGCTGGCCTGTTTGGCGGTGAAGGTTTTGTGCTGCAAAAGTTGACTGGACCAGGCATGGTCTTCGCCGAATTGGATGGTGATGCGGTTGAGTATCATCTGCAACCGGGCCAGCTGATGAAGGTAGAGCCAGGGCATGTAGCCATGTTTGAATCGTCGGTCACGTTTGACATAACGATGATCAAAGGGGTGACCAATATTTTATTTGGTGGCGAAGGTCTGTTCCTGGCTAGCATGACCGGGCCGGGCCGGATCTGGCTGCATTCCATGACGGTGAGCAAGATGGCGCACCGCGTCGGCGAATACCTGCCCAAGTCTAGCGGCTAAAGCATGCCGTAATTGTAACTTTGAATAAAGCGGTGGTGGGAACTCGATCCTGCCACCGCTTTGTTTTACCAGCTTATACGACGCATGTACATCAAAAACCTTTACACAGATAAACCAGAATCATTCGAGCAAGTTGCTATTTCTCTGTGTGCTCTGTGTCTCCTCCGTGCGCTTTGTGTAACCGCTGTATCTGCGTAACCTGAGTTACCACGACCAATATTTTTAGCTTGAGTTTTCATCACACGTGTGCTATTGTGACACCACGCTACCCCCATTAACTGGCTGCATGAAACAACCGAAACTTGGCTTGTCAAGGAGGAACCCATGATCTTTCGCTCTCCCTATCCCGATGTGACGATTCCCGAAGTGCCGCTGACAACCTTTGTCTTGCATCGGGCCGCAGAATTGGCAGACAAACCCGCCATTATCGACGGTCCGAGTGGCCGCACCCTAACCTATGCACAACTGGCGGGTGCCATCCGTTTGGTGGCAGCCGGCTTGGCCCAGCGTGGCTTTCAGAAAGGGGATGTCTTTGCGATTTACAGCCCTAATCTACCGGAATATGCGGTGGCTTTTCACGCGGTGGCCTCTTTGGGCGGGGTGAATACGACCGTCAATCCGCTCTATACGGTGCATGAATTAATCAGTCAACTCAAGAATGCCGGCGCTAAGTATCTGCTGACCATCCCACAGTTTATCGGTCCGGCGCTGGAAGCGGCCAAAGCGCTGCATCTGCGCGAGGTTTTTGTCTTTGGTGAAGCCGCGGGCGCAACATCGTTTTCATCACTGTTACAAAATGATGGGGCGATGCCTGTGGTCGAGATTGATCCGAAAAAAGATTTGGTGGTCTTGCCCTATTCCAGCGGCACCACTGGTCTCTCCAAAGGTGTGATGCTCACCCACCATAATCTGGTCGCCAATATCATGCAGGTTGAAGGCGTTGAGTATGGCAAAATCAAAGTGGACGAACATGATGTGCTGATGGGGCTTTTGCCTTTTTATCATATCTACGGGATGATCGTCGTCATGAATTGCGCCTTATTCGTGGGCGCCACCATCGTCACCATGCCGCGCTTTGATCTGGAGCAATTTTTACAAATCATCCAAAAATACAAAGTTAGCGTGGCGCACCTCGTGCCGCCGATTATCCTGGCACTGGCTAAACACCCACTGGTTGATCAATACAGCCTCACCTCATTGCGTGTGCTCTACTCCGGCGCTGCACCCCTCGGCGAAGATGTCGCGCGTGCTTGTGCCAACCGGGTTGGGTGTATCGTTTCCCAGGGTTATGGGCTGACCGAAACCAGCCCTGTGACCCATTCGACGCCATACACGCCTGGCATGCCCAAGCTGGCGGGCGTGGGGCCTTGCTTGCCCAATACAGAAGGCAAAATCATGGAGGTCGCCACCGGCGCAGAGTTGGGCCCTAACGAACTAGGCGAGGTCTGTATCCGTGGCCCGCAGGTGATGCAGGGCTACTTGAATAACCCACAAGCTACGGCGAATACAATTGACCGCGAAGGCTGGTTGCATACCGGCGATATTGGTTATGCTGACGAAGAGGGTACGTTTTACATTGTCGATCGGTTGAAGGAATTGATCAAATATAAGGGTTTGCAAGTGGCGCCCGCGGAATTAGAAGCGCTCTTGCTCGCTCATCCGGCCATTGCTGACGCCGCTGTGATTGGCAGTCCCGACGAAGAAGCTGGCGAGGTGCCTAAGGCCTTTATCGTTTTGAAAGAGGCGATCAGCGCCGAAGCCATCATGGCCTATGTAGCCGAACGGGTAGCGCCCTATAAAAAGATTCGACGGCTCGAAATTGTCAATCAGAT
>JBBQBY010000222.1:0-10734 GCA_038318235.1 Caldilineales bacterium | reverse complement strand
GTAGCCAAACGCAGTTACACACCAGATCGCCTCGGCGGCCAGCCAGGCTGGTGCGGTAAAGGGCCAACCCTTAGCCAGATAGGCGCCGATCAAGACAAGCACGCTGGCCGGCACCGAATTGCTCAACCGCACCAAACGAATGATGCCTTGCCACTGGCTCACGCTAGGTAAGCTGATTGGGCGGCTCATTGCTGCGCAGTCGAGGTGGATGGTTTAGCTGTGAAGGCGCTGGCTGGCACATCGCGGGCTAAATCGGCCAGAATTTTATAACCATCCTCTTCTTCTTGCACGGCCAGATAGAAGCTTTCGTCGCGGAAATTATCCGGTTGTCTTGGCTTGGGTAACTTGATGCGGTAGGTAATGGCGATGGCTAAACGCGTTTTGCTGCCAAAGGCCAGGTGACCCCAACGTACTTGCTGGACTTGATCGGGCATAAAAAAGATATACCATAAGCCGATTTCTGTGGCTGGCCACTGGCTGATCTGGAAGAAACTTTGATTTTGCACGCGGCAGAGCAGGGCGCGTTCGCGCGTGGCAAAGGTTCGATAGAAACCCGGCAACCAGGTGTACCGTTGCCATTTGTTTTCCACTTTAAAACGACCGGTGACGAAAACGGGGATTTTCTGTTTGACATCAAGCGCGCGCCGTGGTGTCTGGAGGGGTGGCGCTGCTGTAAACGTGACAAAATCGCGCTGTCGCCAATAATGGAAACTAATGAACAACGCGGCCAGGATGATAAGACAGAGGCCTGTCACCCACCAGTGTCCGATCAACCCCAGAATCGCGCTAATGAACAATAGCCCCACCAGCCAGCGCAGTAAGGAAGCGCCCGCTAGCCGGTGGCGGCTGAAATTGTAAAAAAGCGTAGGGATCGACAGCCGGAGTTGGTCGGCGGGGAATTCTGTACGCGGTTGTTGGATAAAAAAGGCCCCGCTCGAAGGGGGCGGGGCCTCATATTTACCATTAGGCGATGGCTTGATCTCTGGCAGCTTCAAGCGAAGGCTCCTATCGGTATATTTTTGCTGGAATGATTTTATCGGGTAAATCCTTATGCTGGCGCCGGCAGACTGCCACCTAAGTCTAATCCACCATCGGCGCGTTTGTCACCGCGCACCGGTTCTTCGAGCTTGCGGGTTGGGGTCTTTTTGCCTGGGGTTCTCCCCGCTGGTTCCACCGGATCTTCACCGCGCATCAAAGCTTCAAACTCGGGGGCGCTAATCGTTTCGATCTCGAGCAGACGATTGGCTAAGATCACCATCTTGTCCCAGTGGGTGGTTAGCAGAGCATGACAGCGCTGATGCGCTTCCTCGACCAGGCTGTGTAACTCTTCATCAATGATCTGCGCAACCTTGTCGCTGTAGTTGCGGTGCTCGCTCAGCTGACGACCCAAAAAGACCATCTCCTCGCGTTCACCATAACGAATGGGTCCCAAACGTTCGCTCATACCCCATTGCGTGACCATGGCCCGGGCCAGACCGCTCACCCGCTCCAAGTCGTTGCTGGCGCCAGTGGTAATGTCATGGAAACGAATTTCTTCGGCCACACGACCACCCAAGAGTGCCACTAGTTGATCGCGGAATTTATCCTTGGTCATCAGGAGGGTCTCTTCATCCGGCAGGCTCATGGTATAACCACCAGCCATCCCACGCGGCACAATTGTAATCTTATGCACCGGATCATGCTCAGGCAAAAAGTGCATTGCCACGGCATGGCCTGCTTCGTGATAGGCCACGATCTCTTTCTCTTTCGGCGTAATCAACCGGCTGCGCCGTTCTGGCCCAGCGATCACACGCTCGATCGCTTCTTGTAGCTCGTCATTACCCACCGAGCGACGGTTGCGGCGGGCGGCCAAAATTGCGGCTTCATTGACCAGATTTTCAATGTCAGCGCCGGCAAAGCCCGGCGTCTGTTTGGCGATAATATCCAGATCAACATCCGCCGAAAGCGGCTTGCCACGCACATGAACATCCAAGATTGCCCGGCGACCCTTCAAGTCCGGCGCATCCATCGTCACCCGGCGATCAAACCGGCCAGGACGCAATAACGCCGGATCTAGAATGTCGGGACGATTGGTGGCGGCAATCAGGATCACATTCGTATCAGTGTCAAACCCATCCATCTCCACCAAAATCTGATTGAGGGTCTGTTCACGTTCGTCGTGTGAGCCACCCAAGCCAGCGCCACGATGGCGACCGACCGCATCAATTTCGTCAACGAAGATGATACAGGGCGAATTTTTCTTGGCTTGCTCAAACAGATCGCGCACACGGCTGGCACCGACACCGACAAACATCTCCACAAATTCAGATCCAGAAATGCTGAAGAAGGGGACGCCTGCTTCCCCTGAGACCGCTTTGGCCATTAATGTTTTACCCGTACCTGGAGGGCCAACGAGCAAGACGCCTTTGGGAATCCGTGCGCCCAGGGCGGCGAACTTCTCCGGTTCTTTGAGGAACTCGACCACTTCCTGCAACTCTTGTTTGGCTTCTTCACTGCCTGCAACATCGGCAAAACTAATGCTAGGTCGATCGCCCGTAAACATACGCGCCCGACTTTTGCCAAAGCTAAAGGCCTGGTTACCGGCCCCTTGCGCCTGCCGCAAGATAAAATAGAAGAATGCCGCCAAAAGAATCAGCGGTAGAATAGCCAGCAAAATGCCGCTCCAATTTTCCCACCACTTAGGCTGGTCAACTTTAATATCAATCTTGCTGAGTTGATCGGCCGTCACACCTAAATTGCGAAGCGTATCAACAATCCCGGTTGCCGTCTCTTTGCGCGATTGAATTTGGGTGTCATTGCGCTGGATCACGGTCACACTATCATCTTTGACGACAAGCTCCTTCACGTTCCCATCCCGCACAGCTTTGGCCACATCGCCAATCGTCGCTGGTTGCGCAGCCGTGCTGGGGCGGCGCATCAAGGAAGCATAGAGAAAAGCGCCCAGTGCTAAAAGTAATAACACATAAATAGCGCCCGTTCGTAATCTGTTTGAATTCATTTTGGTTCCTGAGTTACGTAGTGCGGACTCTGGCTTGCGTAAATTACTAAGTTTGGCAATCCAACGTCCGAACAGTGCAAAAAGATATTTACGCTAAACGTACAATTTAAAGAATAAAATCAATGCAAATTGTATCACACTGCACAGATTACGTCAATGGAAAGATAAGCAAAACAGATGAGCTACGCGCTTTCCGCTGTGAGCGTAATGATTGGCTTAAATTTTAACAAAATTTTGGCCCAAACGCAGTAGGATCGCTTCCATCACCATTCGGTTTCTGGCGAAAACTACGCGGCTAGGGCGTTGGCCTGCGGCCGAATTCTGGGTAATATGCGTTATTCACACGGCTGGTTCCAGCGTAAATAGTGAAATCTCTGGCCGGCAATTAAAGCGCATGGGCAGCGGCCAAACCCCTAACCCTCGATTGGTGTATACCTGGCGTTGATCGTTTTTGTGTAGACCGATTGGATATCGTCGGCCATACGGTGGCAGAACCGGCGCATAGGTGTATAGGCCATCGGCATCTGCGTGCAACCGTGGCAGACGCACCTGGCCACCGTGACTATGGCCGCTGAATTGCACAGCAACGGGCGCTTGTTCAGCCAGCACTTGATCAAAAAAGTCCGGTTCATGCGCCAACAAAAGTGTCGTGGCCTTGGCGGGCACGTCGCGCAACGCCGTCTTAAGATGGGGCTGGCCGCTCCACACATCATCCACCCCGGCCAACCAAAAACTATCGCTGAGTTGGATGGCGTCATTTCGTAAACATTGCACGGGCGTTTCGGCCAGCATTGATTTTACAACCTGAATATCCGACCAATAATCATGGTTGCCAAAGCTGGCAAAGGCGGGCATCTGTAACTGGCGCAACGGCTCCACCAAGCCGGCTGCGCTGGCCGCTTTGTCGCCCACATAATCGCCCGTGAGAAATAGCCAGTCAGGTGCCAGCCGATTGACCGTTTGCACCGCCGCCAGTAAGCGCTCTGGGGCAAAGAATTGACTGAGGTGAATATCAGATAGTTGGACGATCCGTTTGCCAATTAATTTATCCGGCAACCCAGGGATAGCCAGTGGAACCTGCACAACGTCAACCCAGCTAGGTTCTAGCACGCGCGTATAAGTGGCGATGCTGGCCACGCTCAGCGAAAGTCCGCCTAGCCATTGGAGCAGATGCCGGCGTGTGAAGCGCGGAACAGCGTTTTGCGTCATAGTAGATAAGACGCTCAGTGGAGTTTATTCGTTCCTTTGTTTCGTCAAGGTTGGGTATGGACCTAAGCATGGTTGCGTTGGCGAATAACTTCGTATAGTAGAAGAGCGGTTGAAGTGGCTAAATTGAGGCTGTCAGCGGCGCCATGCATGGGGATGGCGACCGTTTCGGCGGCGGCGGCCAACCAGGCCGCGCCGAGGCCGTTCGCCTCGCTGCCCATCACAATCGCAACCGGGCCGGTCATGTCAAGCGCGGTGTAGCGTAGCTGTGCGTCTGGGGTGGCCGCCACGATGCGAATTTGGTGTCCTCGCAGCCAGGTGATGGCATCGAGAGTCGGCGTTTCGACCACGGGTACGGTGAAGAGCGTGCCCAGGCTGGCTCGGATTACATTCGGGTTATGTAAATCGGTTGCACCCGCGCAGACAATCACACCATCGAGGCCGACCGCATCGGCGGTGCGCAAGATTGCGCCAAAGTTGCCCGGTTTTTCGACGCCTTCGATCACGGCCAAAAAGGGCGGTGTGCCCAGCGGCAATTGATCAAGTGCGCGCTGTAAATAAGGGACGACGACGAGGATGCCATCACTGTCATCGCGATAAGCTAGCTTAGCAAAGATCGCAGGTGTCACTTCAAAGAGCATGAGTTGCCGGTCCTGATCGAATTCATGCAATTTGCGCACAATCAGCGCGACGGCGTCACCCGTCGCAAGTTCTGGGCAAATATAGGCTTCGACAGGGATGATGCCATTGGCGAGCGCCCGGCTTACTTCGCGCACGCCTTCAACAACCGTCACCTGGCGCGCATCGCGCTCTTGATGTTTGGTTAATTTGATCACATCTTTGACATGCAGATTCTGCGGGCTTGTGATCTTAATCATCTTAAATTGTTAGACATGGGGGCTCGCTAAAGTATGTTTGGGCGTTGTTTGTTCGTGTATCGCCAGAATACGCTGGCTGATCATCGATCTGGACCAATCAAAAAACAATGCACTGCCCTTACAGAAAGAGCGGTGCAGGGTCGGGTCAAGCTTATCTGAGTTGACTGCTTGCTGTAATAGCCGCAATTAGGATCTATACGTTCGAACTCCAGCGCGCAAACGAACCGCTTGGGAGCAGACGCCCAACGCTGTCGGTCACGGTCATTTCACCACTTTCGATCTTGCCTGGCTCCATCTGCATAATATCATCCATCTGGTTGTGCATAATCAGTGGGGTGAAGCCGGGTGTGTGACAGCTGTAGAGTAGGAAAAGTGGATCTTTGGCGAGTAAAGCCTTGCAGCCTTCGAGCAATGGTTCCAAGTCCTCTTCAATTTTAAAGACTTCGCCTTGCGGCCCGCGCCCAAAGGAAGGTGGATCTAGGATAATACCCTGGTACGTGTTGCCGCGTCGTTCCTCGCGTTTGACGAATTTGAGCGCGTCATCCACCAGCCAGCGAATCGGGCGTTCGTCCAACTTGCAGACTTGGGTATTCTTGCGCGCCCAATCGACGACGCCTTTGGCCGCATCCAAATGCACCAAATGAGCGCCGGCCTGGCTGGCGGCAAGGGTGCTGCCACCGGTATAGGCAAATAGATTGAGCACGTATAAATTGCGATCATTCGTGCGCTTCATCCGGTTGCGGATTTTCTGGCGCAGCCAATCCCAATTTTCCGCCTGCTCTGGGAATAGACCCATATGCCCAAAATTGGTCAACTTGATCTGAAAGACCATGCTGTTGTAAAGAATTTCAAAATCGCGCGTCACTTTGCGGTGCCACGTCCATTTGCCACCCTCATCGGAACCGCGCGTATAGACGCCGTCGGCGCGTTTCCACTCGGTTTCTGGCAGGCGCGGCCGCCAAACGGCTTGGGGAGCAGGCCGGATTAACGTATAGGGGCCAATGCGCTCTAGTTTTTGCATGTGGCCCGAATCAAGCAGAATATACTCGTTATCCGTGAGCGATTGCGCGGCAATTTTGTTTAATCTTGCGTCGTTTTGATTTGTCATACACAAATTTTAACATAGGTTTTCCTGACTCGACAAGAACGTGGTAGGATTGCAGCTAGTGGCGCTAGCTATTCGTAACGCCACAGTTTTTAGAAAATCTTTACCATGCTTGTGGCGTTACCTTTATTCAAGTGAATGAAATTCGCACATAGTTGAGAAGCCATATGACCATCTTGTTATTAGAGAGATTAGCCGCCAATGCCTGGCCCGCCGCCGAGGTGCAAATGTTGGATGGCTGGCAATTGCGCTACACGCACGGTGTCACGCAGCGGGCCAACTCGGTCTGGCCGAATGGGGCGCTGGATGCGCTGGCGTTAGACGAAAAGTTGACCCAAGTGGAAGACTTTTATGCCCGTCACCATTTACCGGCGCGTTATCAAATTTCCCCGGCAATGCAACCGGACAATTTAGACGAGCTTTTGGCAGCGCATGGTTATCGTCGTGTGGCGCGCAGCGCGGTGCAAGTGGCTGAACTCTCCACAATTTTGGCGCAAACGCCGGCGTTACAAAAAACGCCTGAATTTGAGTTGGAAGTGGCTGAACAATTCGATGAGGAATGGTTTCAGGCCTATGCTCAATTTGAGGGGCTGAATGTACAAGAAATGACCATGCGCCGGGCGATTTTGCAACGGATTTCGGCGGATCGTGGCTTTGTTCTCCTTCGCATTGATGGCGTTGCGGCCGCAGTGGGATTGGGCGTTGTCGAAGCGGAGTGGTTGGGCATCTTTTGTATGGCAACCCACCCGAATTTTCAGCGGCGCGGTGCGGCCAGTGCGATTTTGCGCACCTTGACCATCTGGGCGCAACTGTATGAGGCGCGCCAAGCTTATCTACAAGTGATGGCAGAGAACGCACCCGCGCAACGAGTCTATGCGCGGGCTGGTTTTGTCACGCTTTATCATTATCATTATCGCGAAAAAAGTTGATCGAGGCAGCATGATCAATGAAATCTGTTGATGAAAGTTAAAAGTTTATTTCGGTAACGTGTAGGGAGCACCCCACACAATTTTAGCCACCAAACCGCGCCTTTTAAACGGTTTTTGGGTTTGACAGGCAGAAATTGGTTTGTTAAACTAACTATTAAAGTATTCATTCTCCATGTTTGGGGTAACAAATGATCCGCACGACATTAATGCGCAAGACCCAATTCGTAGGGACTTTGCGCCAGGCAAAGACGAAGCGTAGATTGTCTGCTCCCCGCTAGATTGGCAGCCGTTTGGCTGATTAGTTGTGAACAGGCCGTGGGCAATAGCTTCCCATGGTCTTTTTATTTGCCTTTGGACAGAGAGGCAATGGCAGGCATGTTCGTAGGAGTATGATTGATCACGCCCAAGCCGATCCCGCGCTGTCAGCCTTTGCTGGTTATCCAGCGGGCGTGATCAATCACGCTCCTACGGATCGATGTGCGTAATATACGTTAATAAAGTGAAGTTTTAAGGAGGAATCATGCAGGGAAAATGGGATATCTACCGGCGTCTGTTGGGGTATCTAAAACCCCATTGGCGCGAAGTAACGGTGGCGTATGTGGCGATGTTGATCGCCACTGTGCTGAGCTTGTTGGTGCCCCAACTGGTGAAGGGCGCGATTGACAGTGGCCTTTCGACCGGCAATGCGCGGGCGCTCTTTATGACCGGCGGACTGATCCTGTTGGTGGCGATCGCGCGTGGCCTGGTCTCGTTGGCGCAACGTTTCTATGGCGATTGGCTCACTTTTCGTGTCTCTTATGATCTGCGCGGTGACTTCTACATCAGTTTACAGAGTTTGCCGTTTGCGTTTCATGATCGCGCTAAAATCGGCGATTTGATGAGTCGGGTCACCAGCGATATTGGCGAGACGGAACGCTTTATCGGCAGCGGCCTGATGAGCTTGATGGCCACCATCTTGTTGCTCGTTGGGGTCGTGATCGCCATGTTTTTGGAAGATTTTTGGCTCACTTTATGGACGCTGGCGCCCCTGATTGCGTTGGTCTGGGTGGCGCTGCGTTTTGGTGGGATTGTCCGCCCACTCTTTCGCAAAATTCAAGATCAGATGGGCATTTTGTCGTCCGTGATGCAAGAGAGCCTGACCGGGATTGGCGTGGTCAAGGCGTTTGCGCGCGAGCCGCATGAGTTACAAAAGTTCGACCACGAGAGCGATATCTGGTTTGATATGCGCTACCAATCGATCAAAGTGTGGGCCCATTATTGGCCGCTCTTTAACTTCATTTTGGCGATTGCGATCTTTCTCCTGCTCTGGTTTGGTGGCCCAGCGGCCCTCAGTGGGCAAATTACCGTGGGCACACTCTTCGCCATGATCTCCTATTCGCTGATGTTGAACGCCCCCGTGTCGCAACTTGGCTTCCTGGTCAACATGGCGACCAGCGCCGATGCCAGCGCCTCGCGCGTCTTTGAGATCATCGACACCCCGAACGAGGTGGTAGAACCGCTTGATGCCATCGCCTTGGAAAAACCCCGCGGCGAAGTGCGCTTTGAAAATGTCAGTTTTGCCTACCGCGAGGGCCGTAGTATCTTGCGTGAGGTGAACTTTGTGGCGGAACCGGACCAGGTAATTGCGCTGATCGGGCCGACCGGCTCCGGCAAATCGACGATTACCAATTTGATCCCCCGCTTTTATGATCCGAGTGAAGGACGGATCTTGGTGGATGGGGTTGACATTCGCCAACTGCAATTAAAAAGCCTGCGCAGCCAGATCGGGATCGTTTTACAAGAGCCCTTTCTCTTTAATGCAACGATTGCGGAAAATATTGCCTATGGCCGGCCAGAAGCCCCCCTGTCAGAAATTATCGCCGCCGCCAAAGCGGCGAGTGCGCATGACTTTATCGAAGCGACGACCAAAGGCTACGAAACCATGGTCGGTGAGCGCGGCGTCACGCTGAGCGGTGGCCAGAAACAGCGCCTCGCGATTGCACGCGCCCTTTTATACAACCCGCGCATCTTGATCCTGGACGATTCGACCAGCAGCGTGGATACCGAGACCGAACATCTGATCCAAGCCGCGTTGGCGATTTTGATGAAAGGTCGTACCACCTTTGTGATCGCCCAACGCCTGGTTACCCTGAAAAGCGCCGACCTGATCCTCGTGCTCGACCAAGGGCGGATTGTCGAGCGCGGCACGCACGATCAGTTGTTGGGCAGCAGCGGCCTCTATCGCACAATTTATGATCTGCAATTAAAGGACCAAGAAGATTTCTTGGCTTTACAGCGCGGGAAAATTGACGAAGAGCGTGTGCGCAAAGCGATGGAAATGGTGGCTAACAAGACCACAGCATTGGTAACGGAGCGATAATTTATGGCAATCCAGAGTAAAAGTCTCCAAATCGAGCGCCCCGAAGGTGATTCGGGGTTTGATTGGTTGTTCAGCCGCCGGGCTAGCGCCGAAGAGCAAGAGCGACTGGCGCGTGAAGAGAAGATCCGCGATCTGTTGCCCGACGAAGAAGATAACAGTGTGGGCAAGCCGTATGACAGCCAACTGTTAAGCCGTTTGATCACCTATCTAAAACCCTATCGTTCAGACACGATTGTGGCCGTGGTTTTGATGGCTGTGGCCTCTTTGTTGAGCATTGCCGGCCCTTGGCTGATCGGGCTGGCCATCGACCGTGGCATCCGCGCCGGTTCGTTGGCGCAACTGCACCAGTGGACGGCGATCTTTATTATCGCCGCCTTGGCCGAATGGTTGACCAATCGCTATCGCATTTCGCTGATGGCCTATGTCGGCACCAAAGTAGTGACCGACATGCGCAGTGAACTTTTCCGCCATCTGCACAAGCTTTCGCTCAATTTTCACAACAATTACAGTGTGGGCCGGCTGATGAGCCGCCTGATCGGTGATGTGGGCACCTTGCAAGATTTTGTCACCTGGTCGATCACGGGCTGGACGCGTTCGCTCTTTGTGATTGTCGGCATCGTGGTCGCCATGTTTGCCTTGAACTGGGTGCTGGCGCTAGTGACCCTCGCCGTGTTGCCGCTGATGGTGCTCTTAACCAACTACTGGCGCACGCGCGTCCGCTCCGCCTATCGCGATACCCGCACCCGGCTCTCGTTGATCAATGGTTATCTGAACGAATCAATTTCCGGCATTCGTGTGACCCAGAGTTTTACGCGTGAAGCGCGCAATTTTCGCCATTTTGACGATCTGAACCGTTCCTATTTTGATGCCAACGTGGTCGCCACCTGGTTGACGGCGATCTTCTTTCCTGGTGTAGATTTTATCGGTTCTTTGGCCACCGCGCTGGTGGTCGGCGTTGGTGGTTGGTTAGTGCTGGGCGATTCGTTGACTGCGGGCACGCTCGTAGCCTTTGTGCTTTATGTGGATCGTTTCTTTGACCCGATCCGCGAGATCGCGCAACGCTATAACACGCTCCAGGCGACAATGGCCGGCTGTGAACGCATCTTCCATCTGCTCGACATCCAGCCCGATCTAGCAGATACACCCCATGCGGGCATTCTGCCGCCGATCACCGGCCGCGTCGATTTTGAGGACGTCTCCTTCTTCTATAAACCCGACGCACCTGTATTGCACAAAGTTAATCTGCACGCCGAACCGGG
>JBBQBY010000221.1:0-10843 GCA_038318235.1 Caldilineales bacterium | reverse complement strand
TTAGGAGCAAAATAGTGATTTTCGCCACAAATATGCCCGTTTTTGCAATGATTTCAATCGTGTTCCGGCACTCACTTTATAAAATTTGGCTCTCAGATCCGTTTTGACCCGCTAAAACAGTCGATATTTATCTGTTTTAAGACCAAAATAGCCAAAAAAACGTGTCAAATCTGAAGATGTCTTAAAACACAACTGTCGAGTAATATACTACTGAGCAGCACACCAATCAACCCAAAAAAGGTGAGTATGGACGCAAACCCCCAATGGCTGTCGCTTATGGTGAGCTTGGGTTGTGCCGAATGGATGAATGCGTTGATCGGACTATAGAAACTACTGGGCAGCGGCACGTACACGTCACCGGTGCTGGTTTGAATGAGCGTGGCATCACAACTGCTCGCCTCGTCTTGCCATTGATTATTGGCTGCACTATAGGTCGATTTTGTGCAATCAGACGTTTGCAGCCGGATACCCTGCACTTGATCGAGTTTCATTGCCTGGCTGCGTTGACCCAGCCAGGTGGTCTCCTGTTCCGTGCAACTAATTTGCCCTGGTTCTTGTCGTGTGCAAGTTAACGTTGTCCTGCCGATGAAATATACACCGAATAAAAGCATCAGCAGCGAGCCCACCAACATCAACAAGCCTGTGATAATGAGCAAAAAAGTCGGTGGTCGGTTTGTTCGCGCAAACGGATAGGCGTTAACAGTTTCCATTGGATCCCTCAGCGTGGTAGATAAACTTCGTCATTTTCCCTGGCCTATGCTCGACTTAACGGCTTAGGATCATCCCCAACTGATAGGCTACCAACGCAAGCACGAACATGAGCATGGGCAGCCAGTGGGCGTAGAGTAATTGTTTAGGCATTTTGTCCCTCCATCGAGCTAACTTACTGATAAATTTCCTTGGTCTGTTAGCACAAGTGTACTCCTCAACCAGCACAGATGTCATGTGTCGAAAGATGTATTCAAGGTTGATTTATGGGGAATAATTTGCCGAACAATCATTTGCAGGATTAGGTGTTTTAGACCTTTGATCGCTGTGCGTTGCACTGGGCCCCATCATCTGCTGTACCCACCAATCGCCTGCCCAGTGCGACTTCGACATGAGCCGGGTGCCGATTGGGCGCGAACGATGCACACTGGTTCGCGTCTATTTATAAAGGGCTATGCCGAGCTAAAGCGGAGAACGGCTACAACAAGCCCAGCGCACGTGCCTGAACGAGTGCTTGGGTGCGGCTGTGGACACCGAGTTTGCCGTAGAGGTTGTTTAAATGGCGTTTAACCGTGCCGATCACGACGATGAGTTGCTCGGCGATTTGGCGGTCAGAGAGCCCTTGGGCCACCAAGCGCAAGACTTCGAGTTCGCGCTCGGTGAGTGGCTCGATTAGTGCGGAATTCGGAGTGGGGAGTGTGGAATGTGGGGAGACTTCGGTGATTGGCCCCGTTATCGGTTTTGCCTCGACAAAGCCAAAACTACTGAGTAATTTGGCCACATAGGTGCGCCTAGATGATTCCGCATTCCGTATGGCGTACTCCGCAATCAAATCCCGCATCGGTTCGCCTTCATCCACAAAAGTGCGAATATACCCTTGGGGTTCGGCCAATTGTAGCCCATGGGCCAGCGTGGCGAGCGCGGCGGCTTTGTCGCCTTTGAGGGACAGGGCAACGCTTTGTAGGGCTAACATCCGGATCACGTGTACCTGCCGCCCCAACGCTTCTGCCGATTGGCGCAAGCGAACTAGCCAGTGTAGGGCGGCGTCAAATTCACCTTGGGCTAGCAACACGCGCGCCACCGCTTGCGATTGACCTTCTTCGCCAGCGGTGATCGCTGCATCAACCTGCAGACCGCTGCTCTGTAGCCAATCCGTGGCCGCTTTGTGGTTTCCCTGCGCCAACCACTGTTGCAAGCGTAGCGCCATGACCGGGCTTGTATAGCGAATGGGCAAACTATGGTCGCGCACCAATTTCTCTGCCTGTTGCAACGCTTCCAGCGCCCCGGTGACGTCTCCTTGAGCATTCAGGATGCGCGTCAGCGTTACATAACTGAGCAACATGAGGCGTGGGTTGCCCGCATGGCGCAGGCGGGTGAACGCTGCCTGAACGAGCCGCGCCGCTGTCTCCAGCTCATCCCATTCGTAATAATATTCAGCCAAACTTTGTTGAACCGAACCAACGATGGGCGCCTGCGGCGCCCCCATAACTCCAGCTAGATCGATGGCCTGTTGATCAAGCGCCGCGGCCTGACGCAACTCCCCACGTTCGTATCGAATTCCCGCCTGATTGCTCTTGGCGAGAACGGCCGTATAGACATCGCTGGCCGCCTGCCCTAAACGGGTGGCCTCAGCATAGGCGGTGTCGGCTTTGGCGAGCTCACCATGCCAATTGTAGGCCAAGCCTAAACGCATCATCGTATGGGCGCGCACCCGTGATTTGTCGGGGGGGATCATCGCTAACACTTGTTGCGCCAGGGCGATCGTGGTGGGCAAATCTTTTCGATACAGGGTGATGCCAAGGCGCGCTGCGGCCACTTCACTGACAAGGCCGGGGTCAAGCGTCCCGGGCGCGTTGGCCTGCATCGCCAATTCGGCGGCTTGGAGATACTCTTCTGCTGCCTCCATCTGGTGACTGTCGTAAAACATCAAACCACGCGCCAGGCAGAGCCAGGGATGCTTGCGCACGCTCAGTTCGGGCAAACGGTCCAGCCAGTTCTGCAACGTGAAGCGCTCATCCCGATTTAACATCATTTCGGCATATTGTTCGATCAACCCGGCGACGCGCGCCTGATCGCCCGCTGCAAAGCTATGCGTGACTGCTTCGATTGGCGAATTGTGTTCTGCATACCAGTCGCTGGCGCGTTGATGGGTTGCGGCCACGGCGGCGAGTGGTTGTGCCTTGAGCCGGTTGCGCAGGACTTCGGCAAACAGGTGATGATAGCGATACCAGCGCCGCTCATTGTCGAGCGGGACCAAAAATAGATTGGCGCGCTCTCGCTGTTCTAGCATGGCCTGCGAATTGGTCTGTTGCAAGACGGCGTCACACAGCGGTGCACTCAAACGTTCGAGGATCGCCGTTTGCAGTAGAAAGTGCCAGATCGCGGCTGGTTGACGTTGCAACACCTCCTCGACCAGATAGTCCACAATGTATGCATGGTTGCCTGTGAAGGCTTGAATAAATTCTTGCACATCCGTGTGCTCGGTCAAGGAGAGGCCGGCTAATTGTAAACCGGCGATCCAGCCTTCGGTGCGTTGTTCGAGCGCCGCCAGTTCGGCCGCGGTGAGCTCAACTTTTACCTCCTGGCGTAAAAATTGAGCCGCTTCTTCGCTGGTAAAGCGCAATTCGCGCACCCGCACTTCGACCAGATCTCGGCGCACCCGCCAGCGCGCCAGCGGCAACGGTGGATCGCTCCGGCTGGTGATCACGACATGCATAACAGGAGGTAGATTTTCGATCAGAAAGATCAGCGCCGCCTGGATCGCCGGCGCGTTGATGGCGTGATAGTCATCCAGAATCAGCAAAAAAGGCGTATTGATCGTGCTGATGTCGTTGATCACTGTGGTCAGCAACGCCTCTAACGCAGGCAACTGCGGCACCTGCAACATCATCTGCGCCGCCGCACCAATCGAACTATCGACTTTCTTCAAGGCCGCAATGACATAACTGAAGAAGCGAATCGGATCGTTATCATTTTCATCCAGCGAAAGCCAAGCAACAGGAGGATTAGGAGAGGGGGAGACAAGGGGACAAGGAGAGGGGGAGACAAGGGGACAAGGAGAGGTTTAGTCCCCTTGTCCCCTTGTCTCCCCCTCTCCTTGTCTTGCTTTTCTAAGTTCGCCAGCCACTCAGTGACTAATGTAGTTTTGCCAAAGCCAGCCGGGGCCGAGATCAGGGTGAGTTTTTTGTGCAGGCTTTGATCAAGGATCGAAAACAGGCGCGGGCGCGCGACCAAATGCGAATGTTTCTGAGGGATGGATAACTTGGTGGCCAGCAACATGTTTGATCCGATTGGTTGATTAGACATGATTCGGCATAAATAACCACAGGGACATAGGAATACACAACCTGTCTACCATCGTGTATGGTTTATTCCCGATCCTGTACAATTAAATCATTCGCCACGGAAAACCGCTAGACTGCCACACTCGCTACGCGCTATACTCAATTCAGAATGAAAAGCGGAGATTTACCCCCTCCTCGCCTCCTCCAAGATAGGGAGGAATCGTTACTGCGTCTGTCCCAGATCAGTTCCCTCCCTTACTAGGGGAGCGGGAGCCCAGTGGGCGCGGGTGGGGTAAAAATCTCCGCTTTTCAAATTGAACTCAGTATATTAAAACAACTCGCCGTTATACAAACTCAAGTTAAGTATAGTCGAGAGAAAGGGGCAATCACAAACGTGTCAAATACTGGCAAGGGTGTGGCTGTGCTTGTCAATAAAACTCATAAACTTTGCCAATCAAACGGTAGGGGACAGGCATGCCTGTCCCCTACCGTTTGATTATTTATCTCTTCGCAACGAATTAAGTTGGCAAATTTGCGACGATTCGTTACGCTTACAGTCTTCCGCCTATCGCGCTAGCTTGTCTGCCACTATGAGCAGCGCATTCGGCAGGCCTTGTTCTTTGCGCTCCCCATTGGTTTGGGCAATCACAAAGATCGTTCCCTTGTCCGTGCGCGGCGCGATCAACAAGGTGATATGGTCGCCAGCATCGGTGGTCTTCGCGATCCACACGCCAAATTTGCCAAGGTCGGCTACCCCGCCGCCGCTCCAATCGGGCAAACCATCGACCAATCCCTCCAACTCGGTGATCACATCTTCATTCATGCCAGCCGTCAACCACGCTTTGAGCCTGAGATAAGTGGTCTGATCGCCTTGGATATTATCCATCTGCAAGGCTTGTATTAATTGGAGGAGCAGTTGACTCGTCGCCTGGTCAGATAAGACGCCAGCCGCCACGCCATGTGTTGATCCCAGGGCCAGGATATCATGTGTATCGTCCAACTTTTGCGCCAGACCGCCATAGCCGCATAAGGTTGCTGGCCCATCCCATGCATTAGTCACCGGTTCGCCTAAGACGGCGATGGCGTCGGCCTGGCTCAAGAATGGGCAACCCGCTTCAAAATCTCTGGCAACCGGCGTTGAGGTGATCATGGGCGTAGCCGTCGGCTGCGTTTGGCCGTCGTCCTGGGCGCGCTTGACGACTTTGTGCGCGACCGTTGTCATCTGTGCCAACGCATCTGCTTGATCGCGGGCAGGGTTCAGCTGGGCAAAAATGCTGACGAGCTTGTCACTCTGGTCGAGCACCAGGATCGTGGCAACTAGTTCACCGTCAGTTGGCCCCCAGAACCAAATCGCATTTTTGCCAATATCTTCCAGAAGTTTTGCCTGGATGGCCGGCGAGCCTTGGGCCAGATCTGGTAGCAAATTAAAGGCTTCTTCAAGCGCGCCAGCATTGAGGAGATCTTGGATTGTGGTGTAGGTTAAATTCGCACCATGCGGGTTTTCCTTGTGTAGCCCAGCCGCTAAGCGCAAGAGATATTCTGCCGTCTTACTGCGCTCGAAGATGCCAGCGCCCGCAAAATAGAGCGATTCACCGGTAGGATTGCTCGTGCTGGGTGGTTTATGGGCAACGCTATCAAAGCCGCAGACTTCGTCGCCAGGCATCGGTTCGTCACGCACTGGTTCGCCCAAGATCGCGGTGGCGTCGGCTTGGCTGATTGTGTCACAAACTGGTACGCTTACGGGTGTTGCCTCACTGGTCGGCGTGGCTGTTGGCGACCCTTGCTGGATCAGGAGGATCGCCTTTGCCTGTACCGCGGCCTCATCAGCCTCCTGGCCTAAGAGCGCCGCAACCAAGGTGAAGTCGGAACCGTCGTAGGCAAGTAAAGCAGCGAAATGTCCCCCTTCATAGCTCTGCCATACCCAAAGTGCTTTCTCTTCCCATTTGTCGACAAATTCTGTATGCAGGGTTTGGCTGCCCTGCGCACGCTCCGCTAACTGTTTCAGCAACCCTTCTCCGTTACCTGACGCCACCATTGCTTTGAGCAAACTAGGGTCAAATGGGTCATTTTCGGGGTTGGCGGCGTGGATGATATCGGCAATTTGCAACAATTCGTCGGTCGCGCTGCCGCTTAACTTGGCCGCCACGACGGCATGATCGGCTTCGATCGCCACGGCCAAATGTGGCAAGCCGAGATCGGGCTGTTGATCTGCTGTGTAGGCCGCGCTGACATAACCGCACAGACCTTGCCCATCGGCGTTTTCGGGCGACACTGGTCCAAAGCGTAAATTGGCGACGGCCTGCTCCTGCACGCTCTCTTGTAATAGGGCGGCGGCGTCAAATGAACTGATGAATGGGCAACTATCGACGAATTGTGCGGGCAGCGCAGGCTGAGCAGTTGCTTGCAGCACGAGCGTATCGGCCACCACAAAGGTCGCGATGATACTGCCATCTGGGAGTTTCTTGATGCTGTACAACGCAATCGTGTAGCCAGCAAAGTCGGTAGTAAAAGGGGCGTCATCGTCGAAGCTAGCCATAATCGTCATCAACTGCTTTTGGTCACCCTTTTGGATGGCCAGCGTACCAGAGAATTGCATGGAGGAACAATCATCTTCGGTAAAGCAGCCCGAGTTGTCGTCCGCCGAGCGGAAGGTCAAGCTGAAATCTTCGTCGCTGATATCAGCCGATTGGCCCACACTGAGCGTAAACGGCGCATTTAAAGGCGCGCTAAGCGTTTTGTCGGTGGTGCGGATCGGTGTCGCTTGCACGGTTGGCGTTGGTGTGGCCGTCGGTAGCTGGGTCGCAGTGGGGGGGGCTGTTGGCCGTGCGTTGATTTGGGTCACTACCAGGGTTGCTCGATAATCGCTCGGCGCAATCTGCTGGTCCCTCTCCCGTTCGGGCAGCAACGCTTTCAATTCGATCTCATAATCCGCATAGCGAACTTTGCTTTGACTGGATAAGCCGCCCAACCGCAATTCTAGCAGTTTGGGGATGATCACTCCGCTGCGCCGTAAGCCAATTTGTAACCATGCTTCTGACGGTGCCTCACAAATGGTCTTTTGCGGACAGCGCTCATCTTGCAACATGGCATGGAACTGCACGTCAAACGCCGGCGACGTGTTGGCCAGTTCCGCCCACTCACCCGGTTTCAATGTAAATGGCACAGCAAGTTGAGCCGCCATGTCACCGATGGCTGGGTTGGCCCTGGTCACGATCAGGGTGGCTATATAGCGCTGATCTAATACCGGTTTGTCGGATGGATCTGGCAATTGATCGAGCGCTACCAGTTCAACCTGATATTCTCCATCTTCTGTGGTCGCGCGTGTGCGCTCAAGCGCCGGGTCGGTGTCGAGTTCGAGGTGCTGGGGCTTGCCGTCACCGTGCCGGAGCAAAATGGCAATTTTGGCATTCCCGCGCACCACGCAGGCCGCTTTGGCTGGACAACGGGAATCCTCAAGCACCTGGGTAAAGTCCACCGCCAACCCTTCGTCTTCTAGCAGTAACCGTTCACCCTGGCGGATCGTAAATGGGTGCGCTAGCTGTCGAATGGGCGGGGAGACCGCGGCCAGCCTGGCGCGTTGGCCGAGCGTAACACAGCCTGCCGTCAAGAGGAGCAAGCTTAAGAACATGATCAAGCGCTGCATGACTTTCATAGAGAGTTCCTACTAGTTTGATTGGCATCCGTAGACGAGCCAGATTAAGGCTACTTGTCGATGGATCGAGATTAATTAATGATAACGTAAGTATACCCTATAATCGGCGCGCTTGAAGTGTTGTAGGACACGCAGAAAACGTGTACTTGCGATAAAAGTTGGCCAGACCCCACTCTGGTAAGGGACGGGTCTGATTAGGGGAGAGGAAGTAAGGTGTTTGATCCGACCAATAGCACCCTCCCAGCAGGGGAGGGCGGGGGGAGAGGTCTGCGTTACGCATTTATTATTTTTAGCGTGTCCAGACCCCACCCTAACCCTCCCCAAACGAGGGAGGGGACTGATTGGTGGATAGACGAAGCGATCCGTTCTGTCCTGCGACAGGCACCCTCCCAGCAGGGGAGGGCGGGGGGAGAGGTCGCGGTGGGATAAATTTTTACTCATCCTTCCCCTGGATCAAAATGACGGGTGATCAGCGCTTGCCATGCAAAGCACCGACCACCCGTCATTCTGCTACAGATCAACGAACAAATTTAATCGCCAGATGCAAACACAGTTTCCGGCGCGGGCCGTACGTGCTCGACCGGCTGTTCTACCTGGTGCGAACGCGCGCCTGGGCGTAACACATTCCACAGCACCTTCGGATGAAAGAGCGATGTTGGTGGCTTGAGCATATTCTGTACACGGAAGAAGGCGTCCGCCACAGCAATGTTATAGGGCATGGTGCGGAGCACGCGATCCATATAACCATTGATCACCTTAGTGATCCGGTCTGGCTGTTCGCCGCCTTCACAGACTGGCCAGAGCACATCTTGCCCGGTGGCCATTTGCCATGGGCCGGCAATCACACCGGCTAGCTTCGCCTGGAACTGTTGGGCTAAGCCGGCCAGCGTCTGCTCGCCCCGTTGCCGCCGTTGCGCCTTGAGACATTCATCAAGGGCCAGGCTGGCCATGGCGGCAACGGTCATGCCCTGTCCATAAACCGGATTGAAGGCATAGACCGCATCGCCAGTGGCCAAAAACCCTTCGAGATAGCGTGGCAGTTTTTCGTAATAGCGCATGCGATTCTCGGCGCGGCGATAGCCATAAGTGGCGGTCAATGGCTCGGCATCTTTGAGGACGTCATAAAACCGTGGCGAAGGCAGACTGCGTACAAAAGTCCAGAAACCTTCTTCATCGGTCGGCGGATAGTCGCCGGCCATGCCTACTAGGCAGACATGCCAGCGATCCCCTTCCATCGGCATGATAATCGCGCCGCGCGAATGATTCGGCGCCATCGCTAGAATGTACAGCCCCTTCCACGTTTCCGTGAAATTGGCTGGACGTTTGAAGATCCGCGTGGCATAACCAGGGAAAGCATTGATCATCGTTTCTGCTGGCGCCGTGTAGCCCAAGCTTTCTAACCACCGTGGGGCATGTGAATCACGCCCGCTGGCGTCAATCACCAGATCGGCGGTCAATTCGATAACGGCGGCGTCTAGATTGCCACGTTCGCGCATCTGAATGCCGGTCACACGGGCACCTGTTGTGTCGACACACAGACCTAACACTTCTTGTTCATGCATAAAGGTCACTTTAGGATGGGCCGCCATCCGTTGATAAATTGTGCTTTCTAAGAGCGGGCGACTACAGGCCGTGCTCATGATATCAGATTGATAAGATTGGCACCATGCACCGTCAATAAAGAAAGGAAAGTCGCGCCCCATGTCTACCGGGACCGCCCCACCCTCGACCAATTCTGCCACTAGACCAGGGAACTGTTGTTCCAAAATTTGTTGACCACGGGCCAGCAAGGCGTGCGGGTGGCGAGCCTGCGGTGCGCCTTTGCGAAACTCGGCAGCAACGGAAGGAATGTCACGTTCGATCACGGTGACCCGCTCAAAATGGTCGGTCAGCACACGGGCCGTGGTCAAGCCGGCGATGCTGCCACCGATTACAATCGCATGTTTGTAAGCTGATGGTTTGTTCTGGTTTGTCTGAAGCGAAGCTTGGGTATTCATCTGATAATTCCTTTGTAATGATGTTTGCGTATCTGTTAGGTTTAGTATAACGTTCAATCGCAGTCGCTCGCCGTGTTGCAAGACACAGCGAGCGACTGCTTTTTCGCACGTAGCCAAGTTGTGGGATGCGAGCAAGCCTTAATGGGCTTGTAATTCCTTGCTGGCAGCCTGCATGGTGCCAGCCAATAAGGTATAAACTGCAATCCACGCTTGCTTGACCTGTGGTGTAAAGGCGTCGCCTAATCCTTGGTGCAGTGTCCAGAGCAAGGCATCCGCCACGGTGGCGTAGTGGGCAGCTTGCACGCCATAACCGGCGTGACGGCGGCCCATCTGTTGCACGGCGGGCACGATCTCCTCCAACCGGTCCAACGCACTGATTGCCACCTTGAGCATGCCCATTAAGGCGCGCCCTTGGGCTTGCATATCGCCTTTGAAGAGTGCGCGCAGCGACGGATCGAGTTCAAAAAGGCGTTGATAAAAGAGGGTGGCGGCAACGTCGGCAATTGGCATAACCTTGGCGAAAGAAGTTTGTACGAGTATTTTTTGTTCGGGTGTCATAAGCTGGCTCCTTGTCTATCCGATCTTTATTTGATTTTGTGTGTAGCCCTAAAGCTGAAAATAGTGTAGCGCTCAACCGGGCGGTGTGTCGTGCATCGAAAGACACATGTGTCGGTTGATATTTTGTGGGTAGGAGATGAGCGGTGACGAGTTGCTGGGGTTTAACGCGCCGGAGGGGATCGGCATGCCGATCCCCTCCAAATGTGTTTGCGATTTAGGGTGGGGTTTTACAGCAAATTTAATTCGCGCGCCCGAGCGAGCGCGTGTGTACGACTGTGGACGCCGGGTTTGCCATAAAGATTGTTCAAATGGCGTTTCACCGTACCGACGACAACGATCGTTGTTCGGTGACGATAGTGCGAAACAGATTATGGGTCGTAAGCATCATCCCCTGGTCATCGTGGCCACGGCCGCTTGTGTGCAGGAACGTGATGGCGCTAAATTACCAGTTTCTTGCTACGGCTGCTGAAAAATGCAGTACACCGCCGAATGAATTCGGCGTCTGCTACAAAAAACCGGCTAAAGCCCGGTTGCGTCGCCGCCTCTAGTGCGCTTCAGCGCAGCTTTCTGTAACAGGCGTCGATTTCAATCGATGCTTCTTCAATCGATAGGGGTTTGGCGCGTGGCGGTTTTCCCCACCCGCA
>JBBQBY010000220.1:0-10956 GCA_038318235.1 Caldilineales bacterium | reverse complement strand
GTGAGTAGGAGCAAATTGTAGCGCAGCGCGAAGGCGGCAATCAAGACATTGCGGGGTACACGTAGTGACAGCGCCGCCAGAGTTCGAGTTGTAGGTTGCTGTCTGTTCTGTATCAACTTGATCAAAGTAATGGAAAAAAGGAACCCAACTATGTCCTTCCAACCTAACCAATCGATCTATACCTGCACGGCCGTCAATTTGCGCACTGCGCCCGGACATCTGGGCAATCCACCGCCTGTCGTGCTGACACTCCTTCCCGAACGTACCGCCTGCGTTGTCACTGGCGCGGCTATAACAGCCGACGAATTGACTTGGTGGCCGCTACGGGTGATGTTGGAAGGCGGTCAAGTGGTGGAGGGCTGGGCCGCGGAGAGCGTAGGTGAAGATCGGTTACTGGCGGATGTGCCAATAGCGCCGCAACCACCCGTGCAACCCGTCACACCGCCACCACGACTGCCACCACAGCTGGCTCGCGACAATAAACTTGGCTTCTACCTCCACCTCTCCACCGATCAGTACGGGATGTGGGATGCCGTCAGCCGCGTGCAGCCACCGGTGCTCCTGATCCACGCCGACACGGCCAATGATATGCTACTTCAGGAGATCCGCCGCTTCCGCGCCCCAGATGCCTTTGTGATTGGTCGTCTCTATAAAGATGTCAACACGCAGCGCCAACTGTTGGAAAGCGAGGATCCCGAAGGCCAAGGCCGCGCCCTGGCCGAGGAGATTCTCAATTACAACTTTGGCCTGGCCACCAAACGGGGAGAGAATGGTCGTCTGCTGATCGATGCCTGGATGAGTCTCAACGAAGCTGTGCCAGGGCCCGCGTCGCAACAATTTAGCGAGCAACCAGAGGCGACCGCGCGCCTGCTGCACAATTACGACCGCTTCCAGGTTGCCTTCCGCCAGAAATTACAGGAGCGGGGTATCGAAGCCGTAGCCTTTAACTTTGGTGCTGGCAACTTTGGCACGCCGGAACACTACCTGGAGCATTTCCCCAGCACGCTGGCCAATTATATCTACCTGGGCTTCCACGAATATGGCTGGCCCACGCTCTACCCAGCCCAGGGCAGTGCCACTAGTGGCGGCACCTATCGCCCGTGTATGGCAGGCATCCGCGCCCGCTATGGTGACCGTCACCGCGTGATCATCACCGAGGCCGGGCTGACGCGTATGTACCAAAATCCGGCCTGGGGCGATGTGGGCTGGCTCAACCCAGATGCCACTTTGCCTGAGGATGCCTATTGGCAATCACTGGCCTGGTATAACGAACAGATGACACAAGATGCATATGTGCTGGGCGCGTGTCTCTTCGAGGTGGGCCACCACGGTAACTGGGCAACCTTCCGCCATCTGGGCACAGACAATCATGATCGATCGATTGGCTTGATCGACCGGATCGTGGCGTTAAAGGATAGCGCCCCACGCGGCGGCATCCAACCGATTGCGCCGATTCAACGAGCACCTGTACGCATTTTTGGAACAGTCATGGCGCGTGGCAAACCGCTGTCCGGCGCAACCGTGCGCTTGATCGGCGCCCAAGAGACGCTGGGTGGGGTACGCACGGCGGCCTCAGTCGCCGCTTCGGCCATAACTTGGACCCGCCGCATCAAAGGTTTTAAAGGGACAACTTTAAGTTGCTGGCGCAAATATGGCGCGGCTGAGGTCGCCGGGCTGAGCTATGCCGAGTTCAAAACGTTGGTTGCGCGCTATAATCCATCGCTCCAAGAGACGAAGGGGCTTTTTCAGGCGCGGCGCACCTACGATCTGCCAGAAAATTCGCAGGCAGCGCCGATCGTCTGGGACCGACCGCTGACCGGCTTTGCGGGTACGCTTCGAGCGTGTTGGCAACAGCACGTCGAGAATAAGGTTGTTGGCCTCGCCTATACAAACTTCCAGCAGGCGGTCTTAACGCATAACCCGCTGCTCCAGCAGAACAAACGGCGCTTCGCGGCCGAACAACGCTATAATTTACCGCGCAATGTCGATCAGAAAGCCTATGCGTTGACAACGACCACCGGCACGCGCGGGCGCTTCCGCTTTGACAACGTGCCACCCGGTCACTATAACGTCGACGTGACAGCTGATGGCTACTGGCCTTTTAGCACCGGTTTCGCCTGTCAAGCGGCGCTAGAGTTGCCCGTGAATTTGCGCCCATTAATCGAAATTGGCACGCGTGGCCTGGATAGCGGCTTTGTACAGGTAGCGGGCAACGAATTTGTGCTCCACCAACAGCCTTTTCGTTTCGTGGGGGTCAACATCCGTGGGCTGGTCTATTATGGCGATGGGCGCACGCTGCCGGCCGCGCCCGACAACCACCGGGCAGAGCAACTGCGCGCCGCGCGCGCGATCGGGGCGCGGGTTGTGCGCGTCTTCCTGCCCAGCCAGCATGCGAACAGCCAGGAGACCGCCGACCGTTTCCGTAACTTGCTGGCGCTGATCAAACAGGATTTCCCGGAAATCTATCTGATCCCGGCATTGACCAATCTCTATGCCGATGTACCCTTCCGCGTCCAGGGTGATGATCGATTTTATCAGGACAATGTGCTCATCAAAGATTTCTTTACCGGCGGCTATCAAGCCAACTATCTGCCCTTCGTCCGCCAGATCATCGAGACCTTTCGCAGCGAACCGCAGATTTTGGCTTGGGAAATCGGCAACGAGTTGAAGCTGGACCGTGGCAATAAGGCCGATGAAAACGATCCCAATCCGCTCTGTTATATTGATTTTGTCCATGCAGTTGCAGCCTTTATCCGCCAGCTAGACCCCAACCATCTGATCACCACCGGCATGATCAGCACGCGCCATGCCTGGCTCTTCTCATCAGCTTTAAAGCGGCGCCTCTATGAATCGCCCAACCTAGACTTTGTCACCATTCACGCCTATCAGGGCAGCAATGAAGAGGATGATCGCCCTGTGGCCAACGAACTTGGCATACCCTTTATGATTGAGGAAGCGGGCTTCGATGCTGAACAGGGCGCTGACCGATCCTCTAAGGTAGCAGAGGATATGCAAAAATGGTTTGGGCTGGGTGCGCGCGGATATCTGCAATGGGGCTTTATGGCCACGCCCGACAATGGCGATGGCGACCGTCAATCAGGCATGGATCGGGCTTTCCACAGCGACTGGGATCAGCTTGCCGGCATCTACCGAGCCCGCGCCCAGGAACTGGCCCAGGTTGATCCGAATTGGCGGCCACCGGTCGTCACCCCACCGCCGACCAGTGGTGATAGTGACTTTAGCCAAGGGCAGACCGTCTTTGCGCAGGATTGGCTCAAGGTGCGCAAGTCACCCGGCTATGTGGACAAACCGGGCGATGATGTACTGGGTTTGCTGGCTGTAGGTGCCCCCGCCACCATCCTCGGCAATGCGATGCCGCAGGATGGCCTCATTTGGTGGCCGATCCGCGCAACAATTTCGAGCGGCGCCAGCGTGGATGGCTGGGCGGCGGCCGCCAACGAAACCCAAGTGCTGCTGGCAAGCGCCGCGCCACCGGTTGCGATGGCCCGCGCCGCGTCCAGGGCCATGACAACCGGCCTTCAACAGGCCTTTGCGCAAACTTACGTCAATGTGCGCAAGGATCCTGGCTATGTGGACAAACCGGGCGACCATGTGATCGGCCAGATCGCGCCCGGTGCCCCGCTGATCATCCTGGGTGGACCACAAACGGTTGATGGGCTGACCTGGTGGCAGGTGCGCGCGCCGCTGCTCGATGAAAGCACTAGCGAAGGCTGGGTGGCCGAAGTCGATCCGAATGGCGAACGCCTGATCGATAGTACACCGCCGCCGACCATCGCAACCGTGACGGCGATGCCGGATTACCTTGGTCAAGGCTTTACAAATGGCAGCGCAGCCACCGTGATCGCCGCGGCCGCCAACATCCGCGCGGTGGCGGGCTTGGGCCAAGGGGCCGACCAGATCCTGGCAACCGTGCCGCGCGGCACGAAGGTGCTGGTGCTCGGCGGTCCACAGAGCGCCGATGGCATCGACTGGATGCAGGTGGAGGACGAAGTTGCGCCGAGCCAAACCGGCCCAGGCTGGATCGCGATCGCCGATCCAGGCGGCGCTCGTTTACTCGCGCCGGCAACGGTGGCGGCAGAAATTCGGGTCCAGACACCCTTCGCCAACCGCTGGGCCCTCTCGCAAGGGTGGGGTAGTTGGCCCGAGGAATACAGCAAAATTCTCTACGATGGCGTACCGCTCAAAGGCCATAACGGTCTGGACTTTGCCACACCGGTGGGCACGCCGCTGTTGGCAACGGACAGTGGCTTTGTGAAACGAGTGGATGTTGAACCCGATGGCTTTGGCAACTTTGTGATCATTGAACACGCGTGGGGCGAATCGCTTTATGCCCACTTGGAGCGCGTCGATGTATCACAGAACGCAGCGGTGAGTGCTGGCCAGCAACTTGGCCTTTCCGGCGAGAGCGGCCATTGTTATGGCGCTCATTTGCACTTTGGCATCCGCATCTTCCCCTACCGGCGCACCGACGGCTGGGGCGGCTTCTGCGATCCGTCGCCGTTTATGGACCCCGCCGATCTGGTGGCCACACGCGCTGCGCAAGGGCGACCACAACCGATGGCGCCCGAATTGCCGGGGCGCCGACGGCCTTAGGCGAGGATTTTGAATTCGACAACAGGCTGAACCGTATCGACGACAATCGGTAAAGAATAAAAAGCAAATAAGTTGTACATTTTGGCGATTAGAGCTTGACGATTAGGGATGACAGGCAACAGCCTCCAATCTCTAATCGTCAAGCTTGCAGAGTAATCCAGTATACCTATCCCCAAAGGAGAATACTATGAACGACCAATCAACGACACCTTCCACCTTGTGGGCGCTGCTTATTGGCATTGATTGCTATATGGGGCGCACCATCAACGACCTGCCCAATTACCCAAACCTGGGCGGCTGTGTCAGCGATGTTTTGCTGATGGATGATTTTCTGCGCACCCGGTTGCAAGTGCCAAACGAACACATCATCAAACTTACCGCGACAGGCGCTGGGAGCAAACCGCAAGAGCCACCCGATCAATGGCCGACCAAGGCCAATATTGTTGCGGCCTTTCAAGATCTGACGGATCGGGCGCAGAAAGGTGACCAGATCTATATTCACTACTCTGGTCATGGTGGCCGCGCCGTCACGCTCTTTCCTAAGGTCAAAGGGGACAACGGTCTGGATGAATCGCTGGTACCCACAGACTACGGTCAGATTGAAAACTTGAACAAGCCCGAAGACCGCTATGTGCGCGACCTGGAGTTGGCAACACTGCTTCAGAACATGGTGGCCAAGAAACTGATCGTCACCATCGTATTGGATAGTTGCCACTCGGGCGGCGCCAGCCGCGGTGGCGAAGCACGCGGAGACACGGGGACGGCTGTGCGCGGCAGCGACAAAGTGGACACCGTGCCCCGCACACCCAGCAAACTGGTGGCATCACCGCGCAAATTAGCGGCTGACTGGCAAAAGCAAACGCGGGGCACACGCAGCGCGCAACTAGCTGGCGGCTGGCTGCCGAATCCTGAGGGCTACACGTTGCTCAGCGCCTGCCGAGCGTTGGAGTTGGCCACCGAATATACCGTGGCGCCTGGCAAACGGCATGGCTATCTCACCTATTGGCTCTGGGAAACCCTACATGCAATGACCCAACTCATTCGCCAACAATCATTGAATCTGGACATCACCTTTCACGGCCAACCGACTGCGCCACTGCATGCCGAACAGAATGGATTCGATGGTTACGGATCGTTGGCGAGACGAGTAGGTAGGTAAACAGGAATAATATACAATCTGTCTACCAGTTTATCGATCTCCCCTATTTACAACCCAAAAGGAGCAACCAATGGCCAACTATTATGCCCTACTCATTGCGGTCGATTTTTATTTTCCCGGCCAGTTGCCTGGTGGCGGCTATTATCCCAGTTTGGGTGGCTGTGTGCGCGATGTAGAGCACGTCGAGGCTTATCTGAAACAACGGCTAAAATTGCCAGATACGCAGATCCTCAAGCTCTCGGCCAGCACCAGCCCAACCGGCCAGCCACCGGAACCGGCCGACCAATTGCCCACCTACGAAAATATGGTGGCGAAGTTCAAGACGCTCAAAGCCATGGCGCAACCGGGTGACTACGTTTACATCCACTATTCCGGCCACGGTGGGCGCACCAAAACCATCTACCCCCAGTTCAAAGGCCAGGATGGCATCGATGAGGCGCTGGTGCCCACCGATATTCATAACACCAATGCCCACTATCTGCGCGATGTGGAGATGGCTTATCTGTTGCAAGCGATGGTGGATCAGGGATTGAAGATCACCATCGTGCTGGACAGTTGTCACTCTGGCGGCGCGACCCGTGGCGTGGGTGGCGCGGTGGCGCGTGGTGTTTCTTTTGTCGATGCCACCAATCGTCCCACTGATAGTTTGGTGGCATCGGCGGAGGCGTTGGCGGCCAACTGGCAAGGGCAACCTGGCGGCGCCAGTCGCAGCGTCAAGCCGGCGAGTGGCTGGCTGCTGGAACCCAAAGGTTACACGCTTTTCGCCGCCTGTCGGGCCAATGAATCGGCCTATGAATATGCCTTTGACGGGCGCGAACGCAACGGTGCGCTCACCTATTGGCTGCTCGACTCGCTGCGCCAGGCCGGCCCAGGCTTCTCCTACAAAATGATCCATGAGCGCATCCTGGCCAAGGTGCATAGCCTGTTCGACCAGCAGACACCCCAACTGCAAGGCGAGGGCAACCTCGCCATCTTTGGCAGTGAGCTCATCGAACCCTACTACGCCGTCAACGTGATCAAGGTGCAGAACGGCCAATTGCAACTGGATGCTGGCGCCGCCCACGGTTTGGCCGTGGGCGCCCAGTTCGCCGTCTATGCCTATGGGGCAACTGACCTCAGCGCCCAGGCGGGACGCGTGGCCATCGTGACGTTGGATCGCGTGGACGATCTCTCGTCTTGGGCCAAGGTCACCGAACAAATCGGTGACAAGCCAGTGGCAGAGGGGGCGCAGGCGCTCTTGCTCAACAACGTCAATCTCCGTCTACAGCGTAATGTGGCGGTGACGAGAATTGATGCGGCACTCCAGCAGCAGATCCAAACCGCGATTGCCGCCGATGGCAAGGGCTTTATCAAAGTAGCCGGCACGAGCGAGCGAGTCGACTTCCAGGTGACGGTCAATGACACGGGTGAATATGAACTGTGGGATCCCGCGGGCAAGGTCATCCCCAATTTGCGACCGGCGCTGCGGGCCAAAGAGGCGAACGGAGTAAAACGGCTGGTGGGACGGCTGATCCAATTGGCCAAATATCGCAATGTCCAAGATCTGGATGTGGCCAATCCCAGCGCCGGCCAGATGTTACGCGTCGAACTACTGGGTGCGTCGGACACCGCGGGGGCGACGCCGATCTTCCACCCCGGGGATCGGGTCAAGTTCAAGATCAGCAACACGCAGGCACCCAACCCGGCGGATCCCAACGATCCCAAACGCGTGCTCAACGTCTGCGTGCTGGATCTCCAGTCCGATTGGGGGATTGCGCAAATTTACCCGGCGGGCGCCGGCGCGTTTGAGATTATCGATCCCGGCAAGGATATTGAACTGGAGTTTGAGGCATACTTACCGGACGGCTATACCGAAAGCACCGATGTGTTAAAGGTCTTTGCAACGCAGACAACCACTAATTTCCGTTGGCTGGAATTGCCCGCCTTAGACCAGCCCGATACGCGCTCAATCGCCACCCGCGCCGTGATCACCGACCCGCTCGAACAGATGTTGGCCGATCTGACCATCGAAAACCCGACGCGCGCCATCCGCCTGACCAGCGCGCCACAATCACAAAGCTGGGCAACAGCGCAGGTGGAGTTGTATGTGAAAGAGTAAAAGACAAGGCGTAGAAATATAGGCCACGTGGATGGCGATGCAGAGTATGTTCGATGTCAATGGACAATTCTGCTGTCACCCACGAAGGTGGATATGTAACGATGGCAGCAAGCGCCCGACAATATTGTTGCTGATAAAGACCAAACCAAACTCGCCCATTTTCAATATTACGCCCTGAACCCAAGTTATGAACGCCATCTGTACGTCCGTAGCTTGGGTTATCTGACTAACTCACTCAGGTTACGCAGAGCGACCAAAACCCCGCTCTATCGCTCCCGTTCGCGCCCAATGGGCACCCGGCTCACGTCGCAGCCTGGTAAGGGAGAGGACTGATCCGGGGAAGACAAAGTGATATGTCCTGTCCCGTGACGGCTCCCTCCCTGTTTGGGGAGGGCTGGGGTGGGGTTGCCCTGCGGAATCTGAGTAATTCATTACACTCACACCGCCAATGCTTCTACTCGACGATATTGACTCATATACAGATTATGATAAAAGCCACGCTGTGCCAATAATTCTTCATGCGTGCCCCGTTCAATGATCCGATGGTCATTCACCACCAGCACTAGATCGGCCTTGCGGATCGTGCTCAGGCGGTGGGCGATCACGAAGGCGGTGCGGCCTTCCATTAGGCGCAAGAGGGCTTGTTGGAGTTGGATTTCGGTGCGGGTATCGACGCTGCTGGTCGCGCGCGCCGCTTTGCCAAGGCTGGTTATGTGGCATTAGCGATTGATCTGCTCTCCCGCGAAGGTGGCTCGGATAAAATTGATATGGATCAGCGCCCCGGTCTATTAACTGGCGCTGGCATCGATCGGCACGTTGGCGACTTTGCCGCCGGTCTCAAATATGTGCAAACGGTCGATTATGTGGATGGCGCGCGGGCCGGCATGACCGGTTATTGTTTCGGCGGTGGTGTCACCTGGGCCGCGGCTGAGGCGATCCCTGAGCTCAAAGCGGCAGTGCCATTCTATGGGCCTGCGCCGGATCTGGAAAAAGTGCCCAATATTAAAGCAGCGGTGCTCGGCGTCTATGCAGAACTGGATACGCGCATCACGGGCAGCAAGGAGCCGCTGGACAAAGCGCTAACCGCGGCCAACATTACCCATAAGATGAACGTCTATCCTGGCGTCAACCATGCGTTCCACAACGATACAGGTGATCGTTATGTGGAAGCCCAAGCAACCCAAGCCTGGGAAGATACGTTGGCCTGGTTGAAGCAGTATTTAGTGTAGTTAGTAGAACGAAGCGCCTGCTGGGGTTCAGGGGAACTAACAACCCTTCCGGGAAGGCTTGCTTCGTTCAGTAACCGGTCGAAAATACCCTTCCCGGAGGGCGGTTGACCACCTATTCAGCCGCTTTCCGGCCGTTCAACCTAGGTATCTTCCGGAAAGTGACCAGAATCAACTTGGTATCATCCAGTTGTCGACGGTCACCTCCTGGCCGGCGCTTGCCCGCGCTCATGATCCAACTTGCGCATTTGTCGGGCATCATAGATAATAGACTTGGTGCGAAATAATTTTGTCACACTGGAACAAGCAGATAGCCTCTCTCTAGAGGTTTCTTATTTCGCACCAAGTCTAATTGTTACAATACCACGCAAGCCCCTGTATCAACCCGATGAGAAAGCCTGATGGCGAATTTAATCACCACGCTGGGGCCGCTTACCCAGCACGCTGTAGGAATGATCCTCCCCCATGAACACATTTTTGTCGATTTAGGACCACTGGGACAAAATGCCTATCTTCAGGCCGACCCAGCCGATGTGATCCGCGTCATGGCGCCGGAGATCGAAAAGATTAAACGGCTGGGGGTGACGGCGCTCGTGGAATGTACACCGGTGGGCGTTGGACGGCGTGCCGATATTGATCGGGCAGTCTCAGTCGCCACCAACTTTCCTGTGGTTATGCCGACCGGCATCTATCGTGAGCCGTGGGTTCCGGCGTGGGCGCAGGCAGCCAGCGAAGCGGAATTACGTGACTGGATGTTGGGCGAATTAACTGACCAAATTGAAGCGAGCGGCGTGCAGGCGGCGTGGATCAAGGTCAGCGCCGGAGATGATGGCATTACACCTTGTGAAACGAAAATTTTGCGTGCCGCCGCGCAAGCCGGCGCCGCCACGGGCGCCGTGATTGGCAGCCATACGATTCGGGGACGGGTCGTCCGTGACCAGCTTGATATTCTAGAGGCCGCCGGTTATACAGCCGAACGTTTTATCTGGATTCACACACAGGCCGAACCAGATTTCAAGCTTCACTTGGAAATGGCGCAACGTGGGGCTTGGATCGAATACGATGCGATTGGCAGCCCTGGTTTTGCCGATGAAATTTTCATCGCGTGGATCCAGCAATTGTTAGAGGCAGGTTACGGTGGGCAACTGTTGCTTAGCCATGATCGCGGCTGGTATGACCCTTCTCAACCGGGTGGTGGCGTGCCGCAACCCTATACTTATCTGCCTGAGCACTTCCTCCCCAAACTGCGTAGCGCTGGCATCGATGAAATGACCATCATACAGCTGACTCAGACCAATCCATTCCGCGCCTATGCACGTTAAATAGTAAAGACCCAAATTAGTAAAGGCGAATGTATGTCCCAAATCTTCCACCCAAGTATGAACTTTATTGTCAGGATCACGCTCTTGGCGGTTGTTTTTATACTGGCTGGCGTGGGATGGCTAGGTTACTATATCGTGAATTCGCCCTATGTGACCGATGTGGGTGTCGTGAAGGCGCAGCCCGTACCCTATAGCCACAAGCAACATGTCGGCGGCCTCGGTCTGGATTGTCGTTATTGTCATACCTCCGTCGAAACGAGCAACACCGCCAGCCTTCCCCCCACGTCCACTTGCATGGGCTGTCACGCCCAGGTGGCCAAGGATTCCAAAGTTTTAGAGCTCGTGCGCGCCAGTGCCCAGAACAACACACCGCTGGAATGGATTCGTGTCCACAATGTGCAGGATTATGTCTACTTCAACCATTCGATCCATATTCATCAGGGGATTGGGTGTGAAACCTGTCATGGCCGCGTCGATCAAATGGCGGTTGTGACCAAGGTGCAGACGATGCAAATGAGTTGGTGCCTGGACTGCCAC
>JBBQBY010000219.1:0-10984 GCA_038318235.1 Caldilineales bacterium | reverse complement strand
ACCGACCATTGAAGCGGCGGCGCAGTTGCCGCGTTTGTTGGCGCGCACACGTTTGCACTTAGGCTTTTTGATCGCGATCGTCGTCTTGATCTGTTTTTGGTGGGTCACAGCGCGCACGAGTTTTGGCTTGCGCATGCGCGCCGTGGGCCGTGGTCGTGAAGCGGCCCGCTTTATGGGTGTGCATGTAGAGCAGGTGGTCTTTCGCGTCGCGCTGATCAGTGGGGCCATAGCTGGGCTAGCCGGTGCGAGTGAGGTGGCTGGCCTGCACTATCATTTGATCGAGGCGCTGTCACCCGGTTATGGCTATTCTGGCATTGTGGCCGCCACGCTGGGCAGTCTGCATCCCGTGGGTGTGGCCTTGGCGGCAATCTTCATCGGCCTGATCTCCACGGGTAGCCAGACTGCCAGCCGAGCGATTGGTGTTCCATCCTATCTCGGTGATGTCATCCAGGCCGTGCTGTTGCTGGTGACGCTGGCGCTCTTGTTGTTGCGTACTTATCGGGTCGGATTTATACGCCGCTAACAAAGAGACTATTTATAGAGTAGTGAGCAGAACAATTGTGCAATCTCACATTATCAGGTTAAAATCTCTAAATATATAATAGATTTCTGTATTTCTCACTGTTTTGCTTACATCTCAATTTTTAACTGCACCTCTAAAAACTATGGAACAGGCGTATAATCTCCATTTGAATGGTGAAATTGAACAAACAGAGCAGTGTTACCCAGTGTCAGGGGTAACACGCAAGGGGTTAACTTGGTCAGTCTATCTCGGACAAGCACGAGAAATACTACAGCAATTACCCAGTGAAACTTTTCATTGTGTTGTTACCTCACCTCCTTACTTTTGGTTACGCAGTTATGGAGTCGAAGGGCAAATCGGCTTGGAAGAAAGCGTATCCGATTATGTAAATGCGCTTGTCTCGATTATGGATGAGGTTTTCCGTGTCTTGAGAAATGATGGCGTGTTATTTCTGAATCTTGGTGATACCTATTATTCGGGAAAAGGAGAATCTCAAGGGAAGGATAGAAAAAGTAGTAAACGGCGTTTTGGCTTGAGAGCTGTTGATAAAAGCGGTGGCTTAGGGATAGGTCTTCAACAGAAAACATTAATTGGTATACCCTGGCGCGTTGCGATTGAAATGATTGCACACAGTTGGGTTTTGCGCAGTTCTATTATCTGGCATCGCAAATATGCCCTTCCTGAAGCTGTTAAAGATAGACCTAAGCGAAGCTATGAAAATATCTTCATGTTTGTTAAAGATCGAAAATATTACTTTGATCGCCAGGTTCTGGAAGCTGAAGATCAAGAAGATATGTGGACCATTGTTGCACGTCCTAAAGCAGCAAATGGATTAGAAACTGCACCATTTCCAGACGAACTAGTACAGCGTTGCTTAGATATTGGCTGTCCCCTTAATGCTTCAGTGTTGGACCCATTTGCTGGGAGTGGGACCACATTGCGAGTTGCCGTTAAGACAGGAAGACATGCTACAGGTATTGATCTCCATCCTAAATTTTGTCAACACATGGTCGAGCAGCTTCGAAAGTTGCAAGAGAATCATTAATGTTTCTTAGCAAAGAACAACTGATAAACTCTCTTCAGAGGTTAGATTCGGTGCATTCATTCTATGGGATCACTTTTTTGGTATTTAAACTTGCTCAACTTCCAGTTGGCAACACAATAGAATATCCGATTAATCATCAGGAAGAAGAGTTTCTTAAAAGATATTATCAACCAGACAGAAAATCAAGTTGGTATTACCGAGTATTTCGAACATCTGATAAAAGCAAGCACTGGCTTACACCAAAATATCCGAGTAGTGGTTCACAGGCTATCAGGACTCAAACGTTCGGTAGTGCTTTCATTCACTCTAAAAATACAGATTTTTGGGGATGGAGTGAAAATTATATCCAAGCATTAAAATCTTTGCTTTACAAAGGTAGGTTATTACCCGCCTATTACTTAGCTTGTTGGTTGTATCGTGACCGCAATTGGCCAGTAAATACTAAGCCTCAAGATGTAATCAAAACTTTCTTTGACGAATTCCATATTAATGATTTAGAAAAGCAGCAATTGTTTGATCTATCTACACCATCAACACATACAGTGTCTATATTTCAAGCTAGCCCAGTATCATGGGATGAATTATGGAGCGATGTAAGCGGACAATTACCGCCAGATATTCCACCAGACAAAGGCGGTGCACTTTCTTTACTTCAATTGCGTGGAATTGGTCCAGCAAAACTGTTAGACATTAAATTAGCAGATCGCGTTAACTTATTCACTGGTGATAATGGATTAGGTAAGACTTTTATACTCGAATGTGCGTGGTGGGCGCTCACCGGAATTTGGTCTAGTTCTCCAGCTTATCCAAGAACTGATACTGCTAAGAATGAACCACAAATCCGTTTTGAAATATTAGGAACATCGGGTCGACCAGAACCTGGAATAGCCTATTATGATTGGAAAACGCAAACTTGGATTCTGGAAGCAGATCGCCAAACTATTTCCAGTTTATCGATATATGCACGTGTCGATGGTGCGTTCGCAGTTTGGGATCCAGCAAAGATCAAGCAATCTGTTCCTTTGTTCTTTTCGCGGGATGATGTTTGGCACGGCTTACCAGATTCGATAGGTGGTAGAACAAGCTATTTATCGAATGGTTTAATTAATGATTGGGTCAATTGGCAGAACAATCCAGAAAAATCTCCTTTTGAAACTCTAAAAAAAGTTTTATATCGTTTATCCCCACCAGGGTTAGACCGCAGCGATTTAGGTTTACTGGAACCCGGCAAACCCACAAGAATCCCTGGTGATAGCCGATGGATACCAACTATCAAACACCCGTATGGTGAAGTACCCCTTGTATACGCATCAGCAGGGGTTAAACGGATTGTTGCTTTGGCCTATCTAATCGTGTGGACATGGGAAGAACACAAAGCACAATCGGAACTAATTCGCGAAAAGCCTCAGCATAGAATGGTTATTCTTGCGGACGAAATTGAGTCTCATTTGCATCCTCAATGGCAGAGGCAAATTTTGCCAGCTTTGCTCAATGTACAAGAAGATCTAGAATCTGATCTCCAGGTACAGTTTCTGATTACAACTCACGCTCCACTAGTGATGGCTTCGATGGAACCTCGATTTGATCTCAATCGAGATAAAATTTTTCATCTAAATTTGTTTCGTGAAGGTCTTTTCGATGGTGAAGTTCGCCTTGAAGAGCCAGAGTTTGTTCGTCATGGCTCTGTCGATGCCTGGTTAACTTCTGAAGATATCTTTGAAATGAAATATCCCACTAATTTGCCCGTAGAACAGATCATAGAAGATGCTAAAAAACTTCAGATGCAGGAGAATATTACAGAAAATCAAATCCAAGCGATGTCAGAGCAACTGATGAAATTACTAGGTGCACATGATCCATTTTGGCGACGATGGTTGTTCTTTGCAAAACAACATGGGGTGGAGTTGTGATCCCTGTTAAACCACAACCTGAACCAAATAATTTCTTCGAAACTGTAAGCAAACCAGGTAATGCATTTTTGCGTATAATCCATCGTCCTCTTGAAAAAGAATGGACAGGAAAGGAATACTGGCGCAACGTGTTACCAGAAATGAGAAGTGCTTACAAACGGGTATGTGCATATTGCGCTCACTGGATCCCACATAGTACTGGCACGCACAGTATCGATCATTTTATTCCTAAATCAGTAAATCCTCAGCTTGCTTATGAATGGAGCAACTTTCGCTATATATCAGCAAAGTTTAACAGTAGAAAAGGCATAAAAGTCATCCTCGATCCTTTTAAAATTCAGGAGGGTTGGTTCATTATCGATTTTACTTCTTTCCTAATCAAGCCTAATACCCATTTATTACCGGAACAAAAACAGCAAGTATTAGACACAATTAATATTTTGAAGCTTAATTCTGATGAGCGACTTGTTCAAGAACGCCAAGGTTGGATAGAAGATTTTCTGAGCGGTCAATGTAATTTCGAGTTTTTGGAAGAGAAGGTGCCTTTTATCGCATTCGAACTACGACGACAGGGGAGGTATAAGGGATCTTGATACATTTAGAAGTTAGCTCACACTTCTAATTCCCTTAAAATTTGGGTTTTATCGATTTATTTTAGATATCGTTAATGAATAGGTCAATTATAATTCCATCAACGATGTCTAAAAGTGTAATTGAGTCAGATTCCGCTTATAATTTCAAAGATCACCGCAACATTTCCCACCTAAACGAAGCAAAGGAAATCACATGCAACAGAAAAATCACTTATGGCGCTATTTACGCCTACCGGTAGTTTCACTCGTCCTGCTTAGCCTGGTATTGACCGCTTGTGTCGCACCAGCACCGGCCACCGGATCAAACGGGGCTGTCGCTCAAGCCACTGTCGCGCCGGCAACCGCTGGTGAAGCAGCCAGCCGCGCGGACACCCTGATTTTTGCCGCCGATCTCACCGATTTGATCTCGCTCGACCCTGCCGTGGCCTATGAATTTGGCGGCATTCAAGCCGAAGGCAGTTTTTATGAAACGCTTGTCAGTTTTGATGCGGGCGATCCAGAAATCAAGCCCTTGCTGGCCGAATCCTGGGATGTGAAGGATACGGGCGACCTGTGGACGCTCACCTTCAAATTGAACCCGAAGGCGACCTTTGCCAGCGGCAAGCCGGTTACGGCAGAAGACGTGGTTTACTCGTGGGCTCGCGCGATTGACCTCAACAAGTCACCGGCCTTCTTGCTGATCGATGTCGGCCAAGTGAAGAAAGAAAATTTGAAGGCTGTCGATCCACAAACGTTCGAGGTGAAGCTGCCCAAGACCGTCAGTCCGCAGGTTTTCCTTTCCGTCATCAGCTTTACGATTGCCGCGGTGGTGGAAAAAACGGTGGTCGAGGCGAATAAGGGCGATGATATGGGCTCAGCCTGGCTCAACGATCACTCGGCTGGTAGCGGCCCCTATGTGTTGGACAAGTGGGAACGCAGCGTAGGCGTCACCCTGAAAGCCAACGAGAATTACTGGGGCACGCCACCGATCATGAAACAGGTGATCATGCAGAACACCTCTGAGTTGGCGAACTTACAAGCGGCCATCGAGACGGGCGATGCGGATATTGTGCAAGATTTGGGCGCAGAACAAGTGGCTGTGCTCAAAGACAATGCGGATGTAGACTTAGTGGTCGGACAAGCTTCCTCCATCGCCTATGTCGGCATGAACGCTACCAAGGCGCCGCTGGACAACGTCGATGTGCGCGAGGCCATCCGCTATGCGATCAACTACGATGATATTATCACCTTGTTGAAAGGCAGCGGCCAACTTGTCCAAGAGATCATCCCGATTGGTTTTCTGGGCCATACGGGCAACAACCCATTCAAACAGGATCTGGCCAAGGCCAAAGAGCTACTGGCGAAGGCCGGTGTGAAGGAAGGCACCGAAATCGAATTCATCGTGCCAGTGGGCACAGCGCCGGGCGGGATTGAATGGAGCACGCTAGGGGCTAAGATCCAAAACGATGTCGAAAAGACCGGCTTGAAGCTAACGATCAAACAGATTCAGCAGGCTGAATTGCTCAAAATCTACCGCGCCCAAGAAGGCCAGATGGTCTTCATCAACTGGGGGCCAGATTTCCCAGATCCAGATGGCAATGCCACGCCGTTCGCCAACTACGAAGCAAAATCGCTGGCCTGGCGCAACGCCTGGAATAACCCCAAAGCGATTGAATTGAGCAAGCAAGCGGCCAGTGAGCAAGATCCAGCCAAACGCACTGAGCTCTACAAACAATTGACCGAATTGGTGCAACATGAAGGACCGTACGTTATGCTCTACCAGCCCACGCGCACCTTTGGCGTGCGTAAAAACATCACCGGCTTCACCTATGATGCCGTTGACACACCGAGCATCTCATTCTGGTTGATTGGCAAAAAGTAAGGCATTTCGAATAAGTTTTTAGACACCGCAGATTTTTATCTAATCTGCGGTGTCTAAAAACTTATCCACAACGATGATCAAATACGCAAGGAGAAATTATATGGCAAAAGTTTTGCACAGCAATTTGCGTTTACTGGTCGCATTACTCGTGACGAGCCTGCTATTCGTCGCCTGTGTCGCCCCGGCCGCACCAGCCCCCGCGACGGGCGCACAACCAGCCGCGACCGAAGCCGCGGCCGCCAGTGGTGACGTAAGTCGCGAGGACACGCTGATCTTCGCGTCTGACACCACCGACTTGCTTACCCTCGATCCAGGGGCAGCCTACGAGTTTAGCGGCATCCAGGCAGCAGGCAGTGTTTATGAAACGCTCGTCAGTGTCGAGCCAGGCACGCCGGGTGTCAAGCCGTTGTTGGCCGAATCTTGGGATATCCAGGATAGTGGCGACATGTGGACGGTTACATTCAAAATGAACCCGAAGGCCACCTTTGCCAGCGGCAAGCCGGTTACCGCCGAGGATGTCGTCTATTCTTGGAGCCGCGCGATTGATCTGAATAAGTCGCCAGCGTTTTTGCTGATCGACACCACGCAGGTCAAAAAGGAAAATCTGAAGGCGGTGGACGCGCAGACCTTTGCAGTGAAACTACCCAAAGCGGTCAGCCCGCAAGTCTTTCTCTCGGTGATCACGTCCAGCGTGGCCGCTGTCGTCGAGAAAGCAGTCGTCGAAGCCAATTTGGGCGATGACATGGGTTCGACCTGGCTCAACGACCATTCAGCCGGTAGCGGGCCCTATGTGCTCACCACCTGGGAACGCGAAGTGGCGATCACATTGGATGCCAACCCCACCTATTGGGACACGGCGCCCAAGATCAAGCGCGTGATCATGCAAAACATGAAGGAAGCCACGAACCGTCAGGCCGCGATCGAAACCGGTGACGCTGATATTGTGCAGGATTTGGGGCCAGAGCAGAAGAAGGCGCTGGAAGGTAACGCCGATGTCAAAACGGTGACGGCAAGCAATACCCAGCTTGTGTACATTGGCATGAACGCCCAGAAAGCACCGTTGGACAATCCTGATGTGCGCGAAGCAATTCGTTATGCGATCAACTATGACGAGATCATCACGTTGACCCAAGGCGATGCCAAACTGGTGCAAGAAATTATCCCCGATGGTTTCCTGGGCCATATGGGCGAGAACCCGTTTAAACAAGATATCGCCAAGGCCAAGGAACTGTTGGCCAAAGCGGGCTGGAAAGATGGCACGGAGATCGAGGCGCTCGTCCCTTCAAATTTCCCGGCTGGCCCAATTGATTTCCCCACATTGGCCACCAAAGTCCAGAGCGATCTGGAAAAGGTGGGCATTAAGCTGACGCTGAAACAACTTCAGGTCTCCGAGCTTTTGAATGTCTTCCGCGCCCAAGGCGCGCAGATGGTCTTTATCCTTTGGGGTCCCGATTATCCGGATCCAGATGGCAACGTGACGCCCTTCACCAACTATGATGCAAAGTCGATTGCCTGGCGCAATGGTTGGGAGAACAAAGAGGCCGCGGCATTGGCGCAACAGGCTGCCGTAGCAACCACCGATGATGCACGCGTAAAGCTCTATGCCCAGGTCACAGAGCTTGTGCTGCATCAAGGCCCCTACACCATCCTCTACCAGCCGCTGCGCACTTATGCGCTGCGCAGCAATATCGATGGCTTTATCTTTGACCCAGCCGATACGCCGAGCATCACGTTTGCCCTGATCGGCAAAAAATAATCCATCGGCCATGCTGAATTGTTGATGGATCGTTGAATGCGTTCACACCACATACCCTGGTTCGTATTTCCAGCTTGGGATTGTGGCGTGCAACGCACTCGACGCACCTAGCATTCGCCATTCACCGTTAACCATTCATTATTAACCATTTCCTATGCTGCGTTTCATCTTTCGCCGCATTGTCGGCCTCTTCTTTGTCATGATCGGCGTCTCGGTGATCACCTTTTTTCTGGCCCAGGTGGTGCCGGTTGACCCGGCGCTGGTTGCGCTTGGCCAGAATGCGCGCGAAGCGCAGATCACCGCGTATCGCCACGAAATGGGGCTGGACCGGCCGGCCGTCGTGCAATATATTTCCTACGTCAGCCATCTTTTGCAAGGTGATTTAGGCAAGTCGATCCGCACGCGCCGCGCCGTCGCCTTGGATTTACGCGATTTTTTTCCCGCTACGTTGGAGTTATCGCTTGCGGCGCTGGCGGTCTCCATATTTTTAGGCATTCCCCTGGGTGTGATCGCTGCCTTGCGCCGCAACAGTTTGACCGATGCCCTGGCGCGGCTGATTGCGCTTGTCGGTGGCTCAATGCCAATTTTTTATGTGGGTCTCTTATTGCTCGGTCTTTTCTACCGCCAGTTGCGCTGGTTGCCCGGCCCTGGTCGGCTTGACGCGACAGTCCAGCCACCCACGTTGATTACGGGTCTGTATACGCTCGATTCATTGCTGACCGGCAACTGGCCCGTCTTCCACAATAGCTTCGCCCACCTCATTTTACCCAGTTTGACGCTTGGCATCTTTTCGACGGCTGTCCTGTTGCGCATGACGCGCTCGGCGGTATTAGAGGTTTTACAACAAGATTATGTACGCACAGCGCATGCAAAAGGCTTATGGGCTGGGTTGGTGATCTGGCGTCACGTGCTCAAGAATGCCATGACGCCTGTCCTCACCACTGTTGGCATTACCTTTGGCAGTTTGCTCAGTGGCGCAGTACTCACCGAAACCATCTTTAACTGGCCTGGCCTGGGTCGCTATGCCACCACTTCGGTCACCAGCCTAGATTTCCCAGCGGTGATGGGCGTAACCTTGGTGGCCGCGGTGCTCTATCCTTTGGTCAATATGCTGGTTGACATTAGCTATCATCTGATCGACCCGCGGGTAAGGACAAGTTAAGCCCAATCGCGGCATAGGTGAGACTTTTGTTTTATCACAAGGGCGTTTTTGGCAAAAAGGGGTTATAATACGGTGTGATCTTAGTGAGTTTACGATAGAGGAACAATGAGCATGAGTACCCAAATTTTGACGACGCCGACACAAACGACAGACCCTACGCCAACGCCATCATCAGTTGCGGGCGTGGCAGAACACAATGGGCACATCAAACCCGTAAAGTATCCAGACAGCGATGGTCAACCGATGGCAGACAATACCAAACAATTTCGTGTCATTGTTACTTTACATAGTGGTTTCGCCGGTCTTTACAAAGATGACCCCAACGTATTCGTCGCCGGCGACCTACTCTGGTATCCGGTTGAGGGCGATAATCGAACCCGCGCGGCGCCCGACGTGATGCTTGCTTTCGGTCGTCCAAAGGGTGATCGTGGTTCGTATCGACAATGGGTGGAAGGCAATATTGCCCCCCAAGTGGTCTTCGAGGTGCTTTCACCTGGCAATCGACTAACCGAAATGGCGAAGAAGTTTGTTTTTTATACGCGCTATGGGGTGGAAGAATATTATATCTATGATCCTGACCGTGGGGATTTAAGCGGCTGGCTACGTTCCGGGCAGGGGCTTGACGTGATTGAGGAGATGCAAGGATGGGTTAGCCCGCGCGCAGGTGTACGTTTTGAATTACAAGATACCGAATTGGTCATCTACCGACCAGACGGACAAAGATTCGAGACCTATACAGAGCTATTAGAACGGGCAGAAGAAGAGCGGACACGCGCCGACCAAGAGCGGACACGCGCCGACCAAGAGCGGGCACGGGCTGAGCAAGAGCAAATACGGGCGGAGCAAGAGCATGCACGGGCCGAACGGTTAGTCGCCCAGTTGCGCGCGCTTGGGATTGAGCCAAATTAGCGCATAATCGATCAAGGATAATTGCATGTTACTTTCGCGTCCTGCTATAGCACCTATTCCGGTGTCCGCAACGCCGCTCGCTAAACGCCGCAATCAGTTCCTACGCCGGTTGGCCAAAGAACCGACGACGATCTGCGGCCTGCTTTTGCTGATCATCTTTATCTTGCTTGCGGTGCTGGCCCCGTTGATCAGCCCCTTTGACCCGCTGCTCCAAAACATCTCAGTCAGCCTGACCAAGCCTTCCGCGCCCTATTATCTGGGCACCGATAAACTGGGCCGCGATATCTTAAGCCGCATGTTATATGGCGCGCAGATCTCCATTCGTTCTGGCGTGATCGTTGTCTTGCTGGCAGGCAGCTTTGGCACGTTGGTGGGTTTGATTGCCGGTTACCTAGGCGGTTGGGTGGACGAAATTTGGATGCGCATCACCGACATCTTTTTTGCCTTTCCCGGTCTGATCCTGGCCATGGCAATTGCGGGTGCACTTGGCCCCAGCCTAACGCATGCGCTCATTGCCGTGGCGATTGTCAGTTGGCCGGTCTATGCGCGCTTGATCCGCGGCCAGGTATTAAGCTTGCGCGAGCGTGACTTTGTGCAAGCGGCACGCTCGATCGGTTCGCGCGACTGGCGGATTATCTGGCAACATCTTTTACCCAACACGCTCGCGCCGCTGTTGGTCCAGGCAAGCTTTGACATGGCTGGCACTATTTTGAGTGTGGCCGGGCTTTCGTTTATCGGGTTTGGCGCACAACCGCCCACCCCAGAATGGGGCGTGATGATCAGCGAAGGGCGCAACTATATCACGACGCAATGGTGGCTGACGGCGGTACCGGCCGTTGGCATTTTGTTATTAGTGGCGGCGTTGAATTTAGTCGGCGATGGTCTGCGCGATCTGTTGGATCCAAAGTTGCGGCGGTAAAATTCTGTAAGGCCAATCCAAATAAATAAATGTACAGATTGGGTCGTTGTCAAAATTGCTGTCGACCGACTTGACAGGTGGAAAGAGCCCCACCTGTCAAGTCTCGATCCCTAGATCTTTATTTACGTAGATTCGCCTAAAGTGAGAGCAATGTATGGATCAATCGCTCACGATCACGATTGTCACTCTGCTCGCCGCCACCCTGCGCGTGGCGACGCCCTTACTCTTTGCGGCCTTGGGTGAAACCTTGACTGAGCGCGCTGGCGTGCTCAACCTGGGCATCGAAGGCACCATGTTCTTGGGCGC
>JBBQBY010000218.1:0-11007 GCA_038318235.1 Caldilineales bacterium | reverse complement strand
CGCGTCAAAAAGAGCACGCTAGACGCCGCCAAATTTCGTATTGGCACAATTGGTTTTGCAATTGCCGGGTTACTTGTAGGTCTTGGGGTATTACGCATCACGGGTTGGCTCTAACACCCAATAACTGATAGTCATTGGGCTGAACCGTGCCGCTGGCCACTAGGTTTACGCGAGAATTTGCGCTATGACAGTTAGATCGCGTACAACACCTTCGGCCAGCGCATGTTCAGTGCGCCGGCGGTCAACGAGATAGGCGTGCATACCGACAGCACGGCCGCCTTCCACACAGGCTATTTCGTCGTCAAAGAATAGACATTCATTAGGTTCCACGCCGAGCAAGCGGCTAATGGTCAAATAAGCTTCCGCAGCAGGTTTGGCTGCGCCAATGACAGTGGCAGCGCACGCCACATCCACAAGATCTATTAGATTTACGGCAATTAAGGAAGCGTCGAGACTGGCCAGTGAAAAGTTTGAAAGTACACCGATGGGCAATTTTCGTTGGCGAATATCGAGCAAAGTTGGGCGGGCATCCCCAAAAGGCTGCATACAGCTCGTGTACTCAAATTGCTGGAGTTGCTCACGAATTTCAGAAGAAAGGCTAAGTTCATCGCTGATGACGTCCCAGAAACCCTGGAAGAAGGTTATCTCTTCTGCCAGATTGCGCGGAAAGCCAACTTTCTTTCCTTGCCTTTTCCACTTGTCAGCCAGCTCATCTAGCGTTAAAGGAAGAAGTGGTTGAAAAAAAGCCAATGCCAGCTTCAGATCAAAGTGGGCGAGAACACCATCTCGATCAAAAATGATAGCTTTTACAGACATAAATACTTGTCTCTTTCTAATTCTGATGAAGTTGCGATGATGACCTAACTATTAATGTCGTCGGTAGTGTAAGCTTAGATAGCAAGCCAAGTAAAATTCTTACTCAAACAAATCGAGATAAAGTAGAAATTATTACCTATTTTCTTACTTTTATTATCAGATACCTCGGTTTATAATCTAATTCCCTCTGCATATCAATCAAAGTCAATTCCATTTTCAAAAACCATCTTATTCACAACCGCCATCTATGAATCCTTACATCGAACCCTTAATGACGGAACTTCGCGCCACCATTGCCGATCTGGGCAAAGGTGGCGGCAGCATCAGCCCTTCTGTGTACGACACAGCGCAAGTTTTACGCCTATATCCGCCACAGGATAGCGGACCGGCCTTTGCCTGGCTCCTCTCACAACAACAATCCGACGGGGGGTGGGGATCACCCGAAACGCCTTATGCACGTGACGTTCCCACCCTCGCCGCCATTTTGGCCCTCCACACGAAGGGTAAAGCCAAGGAGGAGCGTGAAGCAGTAGCTGCAGGTTTGGCTTTTTTGCGCCAACAGGTAGACCAATGGAGCGAAATCCCAATCGACGCTTTACCAATTGCCGCCGAAATGATTCTGCCCTATCTGCTTGAGGAAGCAAATACGTGCGGTTTAACTCTTGATACTACGTCTTATGCTTCGCTGAATCGACTGAGAAATCATAAACTTCAGCAAATTGCGAAAAGACCGCTACAGGTTAACACGCCGCCAACTTACTCGTGGGAAGCGCTAGGAAAGGATGCAGGGTCCATTCGACCTGATCATTCGGGCGGTATAGGCCATAGCCCTGCGGCTACGGCGACATGGTTGCGCCAAGCGGATAAACAGCCTAACCTTGTTGAACCCAGTGCATTGGCACGTTGCTATTTGGCGAAAGCCGCAGCTTCCACAGGCCTCGATCTTCCTGGTGTGGTGCCTAATGTGTGGCCTATCACCGGTTTTGAGCTGGCATACGCACCGTATGCCCTTCTGAGTGCTGGCCTACTGGAGCAACCAGTCCTCGGGAGCGCCGTTGATACTCTAATGAATGAGCTATGGATCATCATGAAGCGCAATCATGGGGTTAGCTTTGGTGAATACTTTACGCCTGATGTGGATGTAACTGGGGTGGCGATGGCGGCCTTACAAGCAACTTCTCGTCAAGTTGATCCCGATATTATCTTTCAGTTCCAAAACAGCAATCATTTTTACACTTACCAACAAGAATTGAATCCATCAGTTTTCTCTAATGCCCATGCTCTTCATGCCCTGGCATTTGTTGGCAAACGACATGCAGCAACTGAAGCATTTTTAATTGAGCGGCAGGGTGCGGATGGACGGTGGCTGGCAGATAAATGGCATAGCTCCTGGCTTTATACGTCGCTTGAGGTTTCATTGACGCTTGACAACTTGGGGTACGCAACCTATGTTAAGCAAGCGATCCAGGGATTTATACAAAATCAGAAATCAGACGGTGGCTGGGGTAGTGGCTACAGATGTACGAGAACAGAGACTAGTTATGCTATCATTGCATTAAAGATGGCGCAAAAGCGGGGGTTGCTGGATAATCAAGGGATGAATGCTTTGCAACGAGGTTTTGAATGGTTGTACAGCAATTTTCATCTGCAACCAAAGGCCGAGGACTTACTTTGGTTGGGTAAAGAACTCTATGCTCCCTATCGGGTGGACCGCATCTATGAATTGAGTGCAATTTTATCTGTCATTCTAGAGCCAATTATTGCATGAACACAGAAGCCTATCCTACGTTAGAAGAATTTCTCGCGGCCCCGATCGAGGAGGTCGCCAAGGTTGCGCCGACAACGATGGTCTATGCACCTGGTGGTACGCGCCGCCAGGCTGTATTTCAAGGGATTGAGCCTTGGAGTGACGACTTTATTCACTGGGTTCGCAACCAACTCTTTAAATATAGCGAGCTAATTTTTCATCACGGCATAAAAAATCTGATTCTACCCTTTATTACGCCCGGCAATCTACAAGAAGTAAACCGTTACCGAGGGCAGTTATTGGAAAGAGCAAAGTGGGCGCTGAGTGGTTTGGAGTCACAGTCCGACTATAAGCGGTTGGGGTGGCGTGTCCGTCTCCTTGGTAGTAAAAGTTTGCCAGAATTACAGGTAGTCGATGATTACTTGAGCACAAGCACAGCCCAGCAAAGTAAATACACGCTCTATTGGCTTGCAGTCCGAGATGCTGACAGTCCTTGGGAAGAATTGTTGGCTGCGGCTCATCAATCCCAGGCGAAAACGCGTGCAGAAGCAGTATACGCCCTCTATGGAGAAGAAATTCCACCTGCTACACTTTACCTAGCCACAGGTAAGCCGATGGTCTCATTCGATCTGATACCACCATTGCTTGTTGGGCAGGTTCAATGTTATTGGAGCCAACAGCCAGGTTACAGTTTAACAGAAACACAACTGCGTACGATTCTCTATGATTACGCCTATCTGCGCGCAACCTGGCGCGCAGAAAAACTGGAACGTGCCAAAGAGGCACTGGCCCAACGTAAGGCATGGGAAGAAGGACCGATCCTAGGGTTGGGCATGCGGCTAGGCCCCTTCTGGTATCCGGCGCCCATGTCATCAACGGCCTGGTCCCCAGAACAGAATCTATGAAATTAACTCAGTGGGTCCAGTAGGCAGTGGGCAAATTGTCCCATTAAGCGCGTCGAGAAAGATCTGCTCAAACGCGGCCTGATCGACCTTTGTACAGACCCGCACTGCACTTCCCTGCGGGCTGGCAACGATCCGACCACACTCTTTGCCTTCGTCCTGCATCACGGTGAGATATCGTTCCTGAAACTGGGCAATCTGTGGATACGTCGCAATCACGGCAGTGAGCGGATCCCAAAAGTACATAGTTCCCGCGCGGCGGAGCGGGTGTAATCGTTGTAAAATCCGGTAGACAAAGTTTGCAGCGGGGGTTGAACGTCGATTCGTACATCGGTTAAAGAAATCGTCGGTGAGTGGATGTTGATTCGTGACATCAAGCGGCACCAGCGTGATTGGCACGCCGGATCGAAAAACAACAGCGGTGGCATAAGGATCGATATAGATATTCCATTCGGCATAGGGGTTTGTCAAGCGGCGGTTTAACTCAGCCAGATTACCTGGTACCTCTAATGCCCCGCCCATAAAATAAATCATAGAAATTTTCTTAATCAGGCTGGCATCCGCCAGAATTGCCTCAGCCAGATTAGTCAAAGGGCCAAGGGCGATCACCGTGATCGGCTGAGTGGCTGTCTGGAGTTGCTGGGTAAGGAGTTTAACAGCTGTCTGTCGGGATGGCTTGGCCCTAGGACCGGGCAGCCTAAGGCCAAGCCGAAAATCCATGATAAGCCGAACAATCCACGGAAAAACGTGCGTACCACGCAGCGGGCGCGTGCGGCCAGCGGCGATAGGCAGCGCTAGATTTTCTGTTAACGCAATAAGCCGTAAGGCATTCTGCACACCAAAGCTAGCATGCGTTTCGCCGGTCGCTACGATTGTAATCGCCCGTACATCAACAAAAGGGCAGGATAACAAATAGAGAATAGCCATCCAATCATCAAATGCCATATCAGTATCAATAATGAGTGGAAAGGGCATAGAACTCCTGTACGGAAAAAGATTGATAAGACTCGGGCACACTACCTAGTTATAGGACTTACGCAAACGACTCAGGTTATACAGACGAAAGATTTGACGCAGAGGCGCAAAGCTGGATAGCCTAAATAAGCCCCAATGATACCTATAGTTAACAGTGTCAGGTCATCTATACTGTCTGGGGGCATAGATGATAAAATTTCACAGCAGTTTTTCTCTGGCAGGTACAGCGTAAAAATTCTCATCTATGCCCGTGTCGAGTATATCCAATATAAACTAATTTGTGAAGCAAGTCTACTTTATTTAGGTATCAAGCTTTTCCAGCTTTAGCGCTTATGACTGTTCGTTTCATGCACAAAGCATCGCTGAGTCGGTTAGGTTGAACCAAACGTCTTTTCGTGTTGGATGATCGTATGTAAATGAGGACGAATTTGCTGGAGCAAGGAGGCAATGGTAAAAGGCTTTTGAATAAACCCAGCTAGCCCTTTGTTGACAAAACCATCCATGATCTCATGTTCACTATAACCTGAAACAAGCAAGATCGGAACTTCGGGCTCAATGGCCCGTAATTCATACAGGACCTGTTCGCCACTCATGCCTGGCATAGAGAGGTCAAGGAGGACTAATTTGATCTTCTGCACATTTTTGCGGAATAATTGAATACCGGCTGGTCCATCAGCAGCTTTAAGCACCTGCAACCCTTCCTCGCTTAGAACATCCGCCATCGCATCGCGCACAATTTCTTCATCATCGATCACGAGCACCAATTCACTGGCCAAAGGGGGTGGTGGCGTATCTGGCGCCATAGGTAGAGCTAACCCTTCAGTGGTGGCAGGAAAAAGAATCACGAAGGTTGTACCATTACCTACGCTACTGGCTACATAGAGGCCACCTTTGTGGGCGCGGATAATGCCCAGTACGCTTGCGAGACCTAAACCGCGCCCAGTGAATTTTGTCGTAAAAAATGGGTCAAAAATTTTGGTTAATGTCTTCATATCCATGCCAGAGCCGGTATCGCGCACTTCTAATCTTACGTACCTCCCCGCTGGGAGTGGAGAACCTGTCCATTTCCAATATTGGCTCTCTTCACCAGTCAATTCCTGGATATCGGTCACGACCGTAATTTGGCCAGAGTTTTTGCCGATTGCATCAGCGCTATTTAGAATTAAATTCATAATCAATTGCTGAATCTGACCTTTATCGCCCATCATCAGCGGTATGGTGCCAGACAAGTTCGAATCCAATCGGATAGTTTTGGGAACACCAGCGGAGAAAAGATGAATATTGTCCATAATCAGGTCGTTCAGTTCCATCGGTTTCGTTTCCGATGGGCTACGCCCGCTATAATTGAGCATCTGACGCGTTAATTCGGTTGCTCGTTCCGCCGCTTTTATCGTGCGATTGATATGTTGACTGACCGGGTGATCCGGCGGCAACTTTGTCAACGCAATTGACATTTGGATCAGCATAGCCGTGAGCAAATTATTAAAATCATGCGCCACCCCACCGGCCAATATCCCTAAACTTTCCAGCTTTTGCGCTTGATACATGGCCGCTTCAGCCTGTTTCTGTTCGGTAATATCAGTCAAGATCAGAATGAGTGCGACCACTTGCCCCTCTTGTTTGATCGCACCGACACGATTGATATACCAGGCAGAACCTTGTTCCGTCTTCTCCTCACTTTCATAACTGACAGTCTCGCCTGTTTCAAAAACACGCGTCATGGACTGCTCTAATAACACCTGATATTGCGCTTGTGTATGGATGTTGGAAGCACGATCGCCAATCACGGTTTCGGGGATACGATTATCCACCGTACGGTTGATAAACGTGAGCCTGCAATCACGGTTGATCGTGGCAATGATTTCCGGTAAATATTCGACTAAAGAACGCCAATTTGCTTCAGATGTACGCAAAGCGTCTAGGACAGTTTGGCGTTCTTTAATCTCTTTCTGTAATTTTGTGTTACTTTGTCTTAATTCTTCTGTGCGTTGCTCGACGCGCTGTTCAAGTTCAGCCTGGGCTTGTTGGAGTTGGGTCTGGCTCGCCTGTAGTTCTTGGTTGACACCGGCTAAGATAGCGGCTGTTTGCCGGATTTCCTCTGTCTTTTCTTCTGCTCTGCGAATCGATGCATTTAATAGAACCGTATTCAGGATAACGGTAAGAAATAGCACAACTAAATCATTAAAAATTGACACTTCACTTTGCGAGGGTATAAGTACGCCGATCCATTCTGCATAAAAGATGGCACTGATTGTCACGATGCAGAGCGCAGAAAAGATATTCATGCTACGTCTTCCGAGTAGCAGACCTACAAGCGGTATCAGCGCGAAATAGGCGAGAACGTTAGGGCTACGTATGCTTTGAAAAATGACAACATTGATATAAGTGCAAATAATGAACAAAGTCAGTATTGGTAGCAACGCAGCGGTTTTAAAAAAGCCGCGCCGCATAATAAACCGAGCAGCTAAGGCAATAATTAAAGTAGCGACATCCGAAACCAAAAAAAAATTGCTAATATAATCCTTTGATGGGCTAATAAGCAGTACGGCCAAAGCAATAATGATAAGGGGAGCAAGAATCAATAAAGCAGCATTAAGCCAGCGCGCAGCGCGCGTCTGCTCAGGGTCGGGAAAATTGGGCACAGCGAGGATGCTTTTCAAAGTCATCCAGATCGCTTTATACTTCATGGTGATAATCCTTTAGGCTTGGTTTAGAGCCCCCAAGCAGATAACCACAATCATCAGAATCCGTAACCCATCGATTACCCTGCGCACTATGCCTCAAAACTAGATCCTGCTACATCTGGTGTGGGTACGATACACCACGGCGTATGGGTGCGAAATTGTCCACAGCAGGGGCAAACCGGAGTGGGAAAGGCGGAATAGATCGAGATCTGGGTATAATTTTTGAGCAGGCTAGGGTTTTGGCACTCTGCTGCGCCAGGCTCATCACAGGTTACAGGCGGAATGGCGCCGATATACCAAAACAGCCGGTGTTCATGACATATCGCATAACGTTTATTGCCAACCCGCAGCAATTCTTCGTAGTCGCCACAATGAGGGCATACGCCGTAGGGCATAGCCGCATAGAAATCAGGTTTGCCAGTTGCCTGCACCACATCGGCAATCGCGGCGGCTAAGGCGTAAGCCACGCTGATTTCGTCCTTCTCGTATAATGTTTCGGCCAGCTTGCGCATCCGCTCGATTGTTTCAAACGGAATGATAAGCTTAGTATTGATGGTCTGTTACCCCTATTTTATAGTCAACTGTCTTAGTATAGACTGCGCTGCGACACTCATCAATCGGCCAAATGGCCGATTTTTTCGACTTGTGACAACGCGGTCCACGCTATCAGTTATCAGCTTCAAAAGAACACTGGGGATTGAGAGCATCTGTTATCGCATTCTCCAGTGACCTTGCAGTCAGGGTAAGGAGCAATGATAAGCCATCAAGAGAATAAGCCTCAAACAATAGACGCTAATTATTTTTCCGTTAATTATACATATCTTTATTTTATTTACTAAAAATAAAAACTTATATTAGGCAATTATTACTGCAAATATAGTTAATTAAACATAAAATTTTACAACCACAACAAGAAAAAGTTACGTCAAGAACAATGTTAAGTTCATTTGAGGGATTGACAAGCCAATCATTTAGTGCTATTCTATATTTAGCTAAATAGCTAAATATAGAATAGCAAAGGAAAGTATGCCAACAAAAGTCTATAAAGCCTTAGCCGATCCAACCAGGCGCAAAATCTTACAATTACTACGCGAACGTACGATGACAGCCGGCGAAATCGCTGAACATTTCACATCGGCTAAGCCGACGCTTTCACGCCATTTTTCTGTATTGCGCGAGGCAGATTTGATTCAGGGTGATAAACAGGCGAACACAATTATATATCGACTCAACATCTCTGTGCTAGAAGAGGCCCTATTGAGCATGATGGAAACATTTAAAATTGAGCGCCGAGGAAACCAAGATGAAGACAGAAAACAGTCAGACCAATCTGAATAAATTATGGCTTTTTAGTGCCATTGTCTTATTAGTGATGGGCGGGTTATCCGTGTGGGCATGGCAGCAATTACCAGCAAACGCCAGTATTCCCGTTCATTGGGGCATCGCTGGTACGCCAGATCGGTATGGGAGTAAGTTGGAGGGGCTATTTTTGCTGCCGGTGGTGACAACAGGCATCGCGCTGTTATTCACGATCATTCTTTATGTCGATCCGCTGCGTCAAAACATCCAGCGGTCAAATAAAGCCTATTCGATCATGTGGGTTGTGCTCATGCTCTTTATGGCTATTCTGCACACAGTAACAGTTCTGATTGCGCTGGGATGGGCAATCAATATCGGGGTTGTGATCACAGTTGCGCTGGGTATTCTGTTTATGGTGTTGGGCAATTATATGGGCAAAATTCGCCGTAACTACACGTTTGGGATTAAAACGCCGTGGACGTTAGCCAGCGATGTTGTTTGGGATAAGACGCATCGGCTGGGTGGCAAAGTTTTTATGCTAAGCGGTTTGCTGATCTTACTCAGCGCCCTGTTTGCTGGTAGTGCGCTGCAAGTCTTGATCATGTTAAGCGTAATATTGGGGGCTACTCTGTTGGTGGTCGTCTATTCATACCTGGTCTGGCGCAACGAGCCAAGCGTGGGTAAACCCATGTAGGGGTGAGGCATGCCTCACCTCTACATTGATGAGGCTTATTCCTCGTATTTTTTCAACACGGCGACCACGTTTTGGCCGCCAAAGCCGAACGCATTAATAATCGCGGTCTGGGCTTCCACCTTTTGGGCTACGTTGCCGACAATTGGAATGTCAATCTGTGGGTCGGGTGTATAGTTGATGGTTGGCGGCACAATGCCTTCACGCAGACTGCACACCGCGGCCACCGCGGATTGCGCGCCCGCGGCCCCTAATGCGTGCCCGACCATGCTCTTGATGCTGGTAATCTTCATATCACGGATATGATCACCAAAGACACGTTTAAGGGCTTTGGCTTCGCCCGCGTCGTTGAGCGATGTACCCGTGCCGTGCGCAAAGACCAGATCGATGTCCGTGGTTTGTAAATTTGAATTCTTGAGCGCGCCGGCCAAAGCACGGGCAGCGCCATCGCCTTCGGGGTCGGGCGCGGTGATATGATAAGCATCACCGGTTAAACGACCGCCGAGCACTTCGGCATAAATATGTGCGCCACGTCGCCGCGCATGCTCTTCGGTTTCCAAGATTAAGGCACACGCGCCCTCACCGCACACAAAACCATCGCGATCCACAGAAAAAGGCCGACAGGCATGTTCTGGATCATCGAAGCGGCTGGAGAGCGGGCCCATACGTCCAAAGGCGGACATGGTCAACATCGAGACCGCGGACTCGGCGCCGCCGGCAATAATTACATCCGCTTCGCCGCGCTGTAGAAAATGATAGCCCTCGATAATCGAATAGTGACCACTGGCGCAGGCCGCCGTGCTTGTCATGATCGGGCCACGTGCGCCGGTTTCAATCGAGACGACACAACTAACGGCATTGGCCATGATGCTGGGTACGACAAACGGCCCAACCGAGCGCCAGCCTTTCGCCACCATCTCTTCGGTGGCAAATTCCATTTCAGTAATCCCACCGCCGCCGGTCGCCATCAACACGCCGACATTGTTCCAATTGCTGGCATCGAGTTTAAAATCGGCGTCGGCCAAGGCTTGCTTAGCGACGGCAACGGCAAACTGGGTCGAACGTGCCACGCGGCGCGCCGCTTTGCGTTCCATATAATCCTGTGGATCAAAATCTTTTACTTCACAGGCAATGTTATACGGCATATCGCCCGTCTCAAACAGCGTCAACTTAGTCGCGCCAGATTTACCAATTAACAGGTTCTGCCAAAAAGTTTGAACATCATTGCCAATTGGTGTCAGTGCGCCCATGCCTGTAATAAAAACGCGAGTCATTTTAGTATCTCACTTTCGTGGCTACGATCGAGCCATGCTTCGCTCATTAGAGCTTTGACTTTAGAATTTGCGACCGCTCAATCATCCAGGCCTGTTTGTGCGCCCAGTATGAAGTATATACAAAAGACCTTATTCCGATTTAATTTTATGCATTTGTAGGTGCGGTTAAAAACCGCACAATCTTGGTCAATTCAGACTTGTGCGGTTAAAAACCGCACCTACAAGACCGATCTGGCTCTGTTCTGCTATCCAAATAATAAATCGGAATAAACTCTAAATAGTATAAATCCTAAATATTAATTTGTCTGTTATACAATAACATTTTTCGCTCAGAAAAGTTGCTCTATTCTAACGCTAAATTAGTACATTGAGAGCTGTTGAGCAATTATATAGAAAGCATGAAAGTCAAGTCAAGAATCAGAGACAACAACGGCAATCAACAGTTGCCAAGTATGCCAAATATCTTTTACCTGAAATTTGCGCATAAGTAGGCCGATCAAACCACGAGCACCACGTCAGTGTAACCGGCTGACGCTATCGTAGAGTAAAATTTGGAAGTTGACAAGCCGCATCACTGGTTGTATGGTTATCTGTGTAGTCACATCTATGATAAACTAAA
>JBBQBY010000217.1:0-11026 GCA_038318235.1 Caldilineales bacterium | reverse complement strand
GCGGCAGTGCTATTCATTTGTTCCATGCCAGTAAGCACACCGGGATACCAGCCACTGCGGCGAAAAGGAATCGAAACGACCACAAGCTTGCGAACAAGCTCAGGGTGCTGGATCGTCGTGCGCATAGCGGTGCCGCCCCCCATCGAGTAGCTTATGACATCAACTTTGGGGAGACCCAAGTGTTTGATCAGCGCGGCGACGTCGTCGCCCATGAACTCTAGGCGGAGTGGGCGGTCGATATCGACCGTGCGGCCATGCCCCTGGAGATCGACGGCAATAACCTGGCGATTCTTCGTAAGGCCGTGGCAGAAGTTCACCATCGAACATGCTAGTCAGGCCGAAGCCACCGTGCAGCAGGACCAGCGGTTCCCCCGTGCCGTGGATTTCATAATAAAGCTCGAGGCCGTTCACCGGCGCATAGCCGGTTTGGACAGAAGGATTTGTCATCTTTCCGATTCCTTTCATAAATAGGACTTACGCAAGACGCTGGGAACACTGGCATCTTGCCGGTTGCCGACAGGATGTCGGCGATCCCGTCTTGCGTAAGTCCTAATAAAGTGATTGATGCGGTCTTTGGCCTGCCATGGAGCAACGGCTAAAGCATAGGTAACCACAGCGGGTGCAAAGAGGATTTTATCTGCGTCCTCTGCGGTAAAAAGCTTTTATTGGCGGTTACTGACACCGACTAAAAGCGCCAACGTGTCTGGCTGAACTGTTCACCCTTGCCGAAACCAAAGATCGTTGTTGGCGTTACTTCGTAGACCAGGGCAACGTTACCCTTGTCACCGTGAAAGACACCGTCGCGCACGGCATAGTGCCAGCCGTACTTCGCCGCGAATTGATCGGCCACACGTTGCAGTTTACCTGCATCGCTTGTCCGTATAGCTTCGCCTTCCACCACCAAATCTAGACCCGCAATGACGTTGCAGCCGGTCGTGAAGATGCAGTGTGGGTTATGTACAAGATTTTTCACTTTGCGTTCATCCGCGCCGGTGCCGAAGTAAACCGCATCATCCAACCAGACGGCGAAGAGGGGCGTCACATGTGGACGATTGTCGGGACGCACGGTTGACAGCCAGTAAATCTGCGCCTCTTCCAACAGCCGGCGCGCCTCCGGCCACGGAGTTGGCGTCGCACCAGGGCTACTAAATTGCGGCTGTAGCTCAGCCACCGGATTTTTATCAGCCATTACTTTTCTCCTTCGGCTCAGTTGACAGGCTCACGGATGCGCCTTACCTCGGCTAATTCTGCTGGAGTTGAACGAGCTGGACCAAGTTGCCCTCGGGATCCTTCAAGGTTGCGATGGTAATATAGCCATCGCCGGCCGGGTCCTGGATGAACTCAACGCCGGCTGCTTTCAAACGCTGCCAATCGGCCTTGATGTCATCGCTACTCAGGGCGACCATATGTCGCGCTGGATCAGTCGTGCGGCCATGCACCTCGCTGTGCGTGCCCAGCCCCAATGCCGGCGCCGCGGGCGAATCCGCACCCAGCAGGACGAAGCCGGGCGATTCCATTGTGACCTTGAGCCCTAGCACATCCCGATAGAATGGCAACAGATTATTCAGATCTGCACTCCAGATCGACGCGCCACCAAATTGCTTAATCATGAAATTCTCCTTGTATAACGAAAGGGGCTTTGTTTAAAAACAGTCTGAACGATTAAAATGGCCTGCTGACAGGGGCTGGAAGTCGGGTGCGCTTCTACAGAAGCGCACCCCTTGGGTCCAGGCCCTAAATCCTCATAAAACCAATATTCTACCTATCATATACAAAATCTACCATCCCAACCATAGAACTTGCTTATTTCCAAGCAACATTTTGAGATATATTTTTGTTGACTTGGCTAGGTTGAGTTCGCGAAGGGCTAAATTTTAGCCGTAGGTCGGCTTCTGCGGCCAGCCGGATGGGGAATCCTCCCAATCTTCCTGGCGCCCATAGGGCGTTATGTCAAAGAGGGTGGATGTGCTCGTCAGGTACTCGCCGCCGCGCGCGAAGGTCGAGTAGGTGTGGAAAATATCAGCGCCGAGCCGGAAGAAGACGCTCGTGCCAGGCTGTTCGCCCTTACCCCCCGGTTGGCTGCGATAATTATATTCCGCAGGTGCAACCTGTTCATCCAGCGTGACGTGGAAATCATAGTTGAAGTCGCTGTCGAAGGAGGAGTACCACGGGTGGTCCCAACCCTTGCGTGCCTTATACGCTTCCAGTTTGGCCAACGGGGCGCGTGAGACGAGCACGAAAGACGTGTCACGCTCGCTCAGCGTCGATAAATCGCCCAAGGCATTGACATACCCCGTGCAGCCTTGGCAGCCTTCGTCCCACGATGGGTCGAACATGAAGTGATAAACGATCAGTTGGTGGCGACCATCAAACAGATCTTTCAAACTCACCTTGCCTGCGGGCCCGTCAAATGTGTAATCCTTCTCGACCTTCACCATCGGCAGCCGGCGTTGCGGGCGCCGCTTGCACCGCGCTCAACCTATCACCTGATCCATGGCGAATTAGCCGGCGGTCATGTCCTCGTCCAGCAAAGCGATCAAGCGGTCTACTTTGTTGACATCGAAGGCATCCACTTTGCCGATCTGGAGTTTGAACACACGTTTCTGCAATTGATCTACGCCGCAGACTACCGTACCCTGGCCCGTCCTGATCTGGACCCGGCGCGCATGGCCTTCTACAAATTTGCCATGCATGTCTCGTTGGTCTACGCCGGCTCATGTTTTATGGCGCGTGGTTTCCATGACCAGGCGTGGGCAGAACGCTTATTCACGGGCCACCTAGCCCATGTCCTGAATTCCTTATGATAAAATCTATGCCAAGTCGAAGTTATAATCAATTGTGTGGGCTGGCCTATGCTCTGGATATTGTGGGCGAGCGCTGGACCATTCTCATTATTCGTGAGTTGATGCCTGGCCCGCGCCGCTTCACTGATCTTATCGATGGGTTGCCGGGCATCAGCACTAATTTGCTCACAGAGCGGCTCAAGGACTTGGAGAAGAATGGGGTGATCCGGCGGCGTGTGCTCCCGCCACCGGCAGGGTCAGCGGTGTACGAACTGACCACCGTCGGGCAGGCTTTGGAAAAAACGCTGCTTGAACTGGGCAAATGGGGCAGCCAATTTGTGCCGGCGTCTATGGAAGGGATCAATGTGCTGCATGTGGGCTCTTATGCATTAACCCCCCAAACCTTTTTTCGACCAGAACTGGCGCAAGGGGTTGATGAAACCTATGCGCTGCATATTGGCGATGAGGTCCAACAAGTGCGAATTGCCAATCGCACAATTTCCGTGCGCCAGGGCGAACCGCCACAAGCGGATATGGCGTTATATGCCGAGGTGCCGATCTATTTAGGATTACTATTGGGGCAGATCGACCCAGATGCGGCGCTGGCTGCGGGGCTCATTCGGGTTGAGGGCGATCCTGATGCATTGCGTCGCTTCTTGAATATTTGCCGGTTGCCAAGGGCCGCGTAATTCGTTTTAGCCGTGTTGTGCTTGATTTCCAAACCAGATCAGAGCCTCTATTTGGCCTACTTGAGCACCATCGGCAGGTAGATGGTATTGCTGCTGTTGAGCTCCTGGCCGGATAATTCACCAGCTGTCGGATCACTCGCGATCGGCTCGTCGGCTGGCGGATCACTGGCTACCGGCTCAGTGGTTGGTGGATTGAGCAAAAATTCGCTGTTTGCCACGTTCCAATGGGTATAGAGGTAATTGTCAACCGGTGGATCCGTGTGAAAATAATCGTCATGATTGCAGTCTAGACGATATTCATGACTTTCGTTATTGCACACAATCGTCATGGCTGGGGCGCTGTCGGCATCTGTATAACACATAATGTCATGTTCGTCGGTGCAGTGCCAGCCATTCGTAGTGTGGGGAGCATCGTTCTGCACCCCACCTAGTGTATGGGTCAGTTCATGTGCCGCGGTCATGGCGCCCCAGCAGATGCGGTCCACACGGGCATAACCAACCTTTTGATTGTTCGTATTGGCTAGGCCGGGTTGTGAATCGCGTTTGACCGTGGCAATGCCACAATAGATATCGGAATCGACAAAGAGTAGATACTTGCGGTCCGCCGCGTTATAGCCTAGCGTGTCTAGCGCGGATACCGTTGCCATAAAGTTGCTGTCAGTTTTTGTGGGCAGTGTTACGGATAATACATCGATTGCGCAATCCGCGTTGGTGACGAACAGAATATGGCGATGGCCGTCCGTCTCCTGGGCGCTGGCATCGTAGATGGCATCTACGTCCGCCGCAATGGTGCGAATCTGCGCCACCACTTCCGTATACCGATCCGGTTGATCGACTGTGCGCACATACATTACCTGCACGCGTTTTCCGCTTATACCATCTCCGATACACACAATGGATGAGGGTGACGTATTCGCCCGTGCCGCTTGAACCGCCTGGATCTGTTCAAGGGTCGGTGGTAAATCCTGGCCATGGGTGCAGAGTTCGGTGCCGGGGATGCGATAACCATCTACCCCGCACAGTGTCTCATCGACAAGCAGACCTTCGCTTACCTGGTCGCTGGCTGTAATCGCCGGCTGGCTATCGTGGGCAAACACAGGGTGTGAGCCAAAGGCCAACAACAAACTGAGACATAGGGCGCCAAACATTAAGGGTCGGCTAGCCCATTCCCATCCTGCCTGCTCAACCATTGCGTTTACAGACTCTACCACTTGAACTTTTTTACAGATAAGCATTATATTCTTTGCGTTTTGAGTTTTTTAATACTATATTAGAATCAATAGTACTATAATCTAGTGGTGAGGTTTGTTGCGAAATCCTTGCAATTAAAACTTGCTCGTTTTTGTTGCAAATCGCTTACATTTTATGCATAGAGCTAGAGCAAGCGAGAATTTCGTGACAACAACGCCAGCGCGCGCGTGGGGGAGCACCTAAAGTGGTAGGCTGTGAGGATTATTCAGGCAACTGCGTAACGTGAGCGAATAAGCAAAGATAGTAAGCAATCCATATTATCTGTGCCTAACACGCCGATTGAGCCGGCTGCATGGTGAGGTGGATATAGTACACGCAAAAGGCAGAGCTCTGATAGCCCTGCCTTTTGTTTTGTCTTCGCTGTTAATGATTTGTGGCGCTAATGACGCCAACTGTTAGACGCAGCCGAAAATGGCAACCTCTCTATCCCTAGACGATTTGTCCGCCAAAAGGGTACGGGCCAGTTTTATTTGCGCGAGCACCTGCTCCAACTTGTGCAGGGCGAACGGTTTAAAGAGTGTTGCTTCGCACAGGGCCTGCATCTGCAACACGTGCGGCTGTGCCCAATGTTCACTCGTGTTCAAAACTAGTGGAATCTTAGCCGTCTCCGGTGCTTGCTTAAGCACCAACGCCATTTGATAGCCATTCATCACGGGCATTTGAAAATCGACAAAGATCAGATCTGGCCGCTTGCTGTGTGCCTGCTCAACGCCATCTTGTCCGTTGACGGCCGCGTAAACCTGCCAGGTTGGTTGAAGTAACATGATCATTTCGCAAAGCACTTCACGCAATAATTGTTCGTCTTCTACCACAAGAATCTTAAGCTGTTTACTAATACTGTAATGGTTATTTCGCATAAAACCCACGCCTCCTTTGGCGGTATTCTCTTCAATCAAGGGCAAGTCAACGGATGGGCCGCATCATTGACGAATCTGACAGCCAGTTAATTCGATCATTCTGGCTGAACGCAATCTGCATCAGACTCCAACATGGGCCCGCAAACCTGAAAGCGTAAATTCTGCTGCCGGCCCTTTCCATACCAAGCTTCTACATCTACGCCAAAAAACGGATGTGCTATGCCCCGCTTTTGTGTCACAATAGATTCATGCTAGTTTGGCGTTGTCTAGCTAGTATAGCGAGGAAGAGCAGGACGTAGGTGGAGCACACCGACAGACCAAGTCTCAAACGACTCCTTTTTCGCTCCCAATTTGAGGAGTTAACTGAACAATGGAACGATTTGGTGATCTATTAAGCGAGGCGATCCAGCGGATTCGGCTTTGTGAGGCTAACAAGCCAGTGAGCGTTATTCAGGATGAATTGGGCTATGCCTTGGGGCGCGACGGTGGCAGCGCTATTGCCTATTGGCGCAAAGGGCATAGCCCAAAAATTGCCGATCTCGAAAAACTCGCGCGCGAGATTAGCCGCCGCAGTGATCTGGATGCAGGCTGGTTACGCCGCTTTCTTCACTGTGCGGACTATCCTTATGTAGAAGATCTGGTGCAGGAACTCTTTCCACGCGTTGCAACCCTTGCGCTAACGCCGCCTTTTGAATTTGTCATCGCCGACGCCAGCAATTTGTCGCTGCAAAAGCCTTATAGTGAGTTGATTGGCCGTGAAGAGATCATTGGCCAATTGTTGAGCAAATTAAGCAATCCCACCGCCCATCCACTTGTGGGGGTGGATGGCATCGGCGGCATCGGCAAGACTGCGTTGCTCTATGAAGTAGCCCAACGGGTGCGTAAACGCCATTTATTTGATGCCGTTGTCTGGATCGATGCGGCTGGCGGCAGTCAACACGATGCCACCACACTCACCTTTTCGAGCGTTCTGAATGTGTTGAGCCGCCAACTACGCGTGGCTGTCCCCCTGCAATCGACGGATGAAGAGCTCTTCGCCCGCCTCCAAGCGCTGTTGCGCCGCCATCGGGTGTTATTAGTGCTGGATAATTTGGAGACTGCCGGTCAACCCCAAGATGATTTGATCCGTCAACTGCTGCCGCTGTTCGGGGTCAGCCGCGGCCTGCTGGCCAGTCGCCAGCGCTTTATGGGCGATTTCTACGCCCTACATCTGCCCGGTCTAGATTTTACCAGTGTTATGACCTTCATCCGCCAGGAGGCCAATGTTCGGGGCTTATTAATGTTAGAAGCCACGCCTCAACAGCAATTGCACCAGATTTTCCTTGCCACCGGCGGCTCACCCTTGGCGATGAAGTTGGTCGTCGGCCAATTAAGCTTTCTACCTCTGGAAATTATCCTAGGGCGTCTGCAAGCCGATCGCGCGGTCGTTCAGCGCGCGATCGGCAATGAATATCAGCTCCTTTATACGCATATCTTTATGCCAGCCTGGGATCTGCTTTCGGAAGTGGGCAAATGTTTATTGCTGGCCATGACGCTCTTTGTGCCAGGGCTAGGGGTCAATCTTGAGACGATCCAGCAGGTAAGTGGGCTCCCCAGCGGTGAGCTGTTCCTGGCCATCAACGAACTGTGGCGCCTTTCGCTGATGGAAGTCGGCAAAGAGAAAAATGGCAATTTGAGTGACAAGCGCTACTATCTCCACGCGTTAACCCAGAATTTTATCCATATCATTGGGCTCGAACCCGTGCCGCTGGCAAGCGAGAGGTGACTGTATGCCGATCAATCGACAATTACAACCCCGTCTGGCTCAATCCTATTTGACCAGCATCCAGAATTTTGTGCGCTACTTTGTCGAGCTTGTTCAACAGGAACAGCCCAGGCATTCGTCAGTGGTGGATGAGCAACTGGAGAATATCGTTCAAGCGTTGCACTTGGCCTATGCACATGGTATGGACGATCTGCTTGTGACCGGCGCTAACGCCGCTTATCCACTGTTGGCCCAGCGCGGCCAATTCGACCATGCTATGGTGCATCTACAACGCGCAGAAACCGGTGCCCGCCGCCAAGCCGATCCGCGCGCACTGCTCGCTACTTTGCTGCATCTGGCACAGGCAGACCAACGGCTCGGTCATCAGCAAGGAGCGCGTGCGCGTTTGATCGAAGGAATTATGCTCGCGGAACAGGCGCAGGCATTTGAACAAGCAACGTTGCTGTACCAAGAACTGGCGCATCTCCTTTCGGAGAACTACGAATTGGGCGAGGCGATCGTTCAACTCAATCAGGCGATCGTCTATGCGCGCCGGTTGGATCGACCCCAACTGCTCGCCGAGTTATTGGCTGATTGGGGCTGGCTGGCCCTCTTACGGACATCGGATACCGAGGCTACGGTCTGGTTGCAGGAGGCCCTGGCGATCTTACCCCGCCAAGCTGATCCGGCCCGCCAAATCTTGATCCAGGGACGGCTGGGGGTTGCCCTCTTGTTACAATTGCGCCCCATAGAAGCGGTTGCTGCTTTGCAAGAAAGCTTGGCGCGCGCGCGCTCATTACATAATATTGAAGGGATCTGCTTTGCGCTCAGTTTCTTGGGTACGGTCTCTGTGTATCAAGGCAACTTTGCCGATGCCGAGCGTATGTTGGGCGAAGCCTATGAAATTGCCTGCCAGGGCAGTATTACCTGGATTGCCTGTTTCGCCCGCTGTCGGTTGGGGGAAATGGAGATGTGGCGCGGTAACTACGCGCAGGCCCGCCACTTTCTGGACGAAGGCCTGAGCCTGGCTGAGCAATTTCCCGCAACAGTGGTTGAACAGCGGCGTGATCTGCTGGTAACTTACGCCGAATGGGCGATTCGCCAAAATTTTTGGTTGCAAGCGGAACGTTATCTAGAGTGGGCGTTGCCGCTGGCGCGTTTGCTGGATCGCCCGCTTTCCTTGTGCACCACGCTAAACGCCTACGGCCAGCTACGTATGCAGCAAGCAAACTGGCCGGCCGCAGAGCAAGCCTACCACGAATCGCTCGCGGTCGCCTTGAATGCGAATCTCATGTGGATGTCTGCCCACGCGAAGCACGGTTTAGCGAAGGTGTACCATGCCCAGGGTGACATTGATGCGGCGCGTCGGTTGGGGATGGAAAGTTTGGCTGTGTTAGAGCAGATAAAGCATGCCTACGTGGCTGAGGTGCGACAGTGGCTTTCCACCCTGTGAATCCAGGCGGAAGCGTGAATTAGCGCTTGCGCGCCGAATCATGCTTCCGTTGGCAACATGGCACGAATCGTCGCCAAGCTATCGGCCTCTGCCATTAGTTTGTCCTGTCGCCAGCGTAAAATGCGCGGAAAGCGCACGGCAATGCCTGATTTGTGACGTGATGATTGCTGGATGCCCTCAAACGCCAATTCAAAGACTAATTCTGGTTTAACCGTGCTTCTAAGGCTAACAGTGAGGGGACAAAATTTTTTCGTGTAGTCATGATGGGTTGTACTAATAAATTCAATTGTTATCACTGTAAACTAGGGGTCAGTGAGCCAGCATGGACGGCATCGACCGTCCCACTGACCCCTGATTCACGCTCTTCCAATGCCACTGATACCATCAATCGATTTTTAGATTAGTAGGGGAGCGCGCATATTATTGTCGACAACATCCAAAATCGCCATGACGCGCGCAGGCTAGCGTAACCGGTTGGGGCAGGGCAACGCCAAACTCGTTTAGCAGATCGCGCAGATCGCCCAGCGGCAGGCCGATCACGCCGGAAAGGCAGCCATCCAGGGCCGCGGCGGGATCGAACTCGCGGTGTTGGATGGCGTAAGCGCCGGCCTTGTCCAGCGGATCGCCGGTGGCGACATAGGCGGCGATCGCTACGTCGCTATAGTTACGCATCCGAACGTGCGTGGTATTGACACGGGTAAATTGTTGGTGGCTGTCAGTGGCAAAGACGCTCACACCGGTGTGGACTTCATGAATTTTATCGCGCAAGGCGACGAGCATGGCGGTTGCTTCCTGGGCGTGCGCCGGTTTGCCCAATAAGGTTGTACCCAAGGCAACCACCGTGTCGGCGGCAATAATCAAGCGCGGCTGATCGTCCTGCGGCAAGCGCTGGGCAACGGTGCGCGCTTTCGTTTCGGCCAGGCGCTGGGCCAAGGCCAGCGGCGCTTCGTCGGGGCGGGGTGTTTCATCAATATCGGCGACTTTGATCGTAAAATCGAGGCCGAGATCATGCAAAAATTGTTGGCGGCGTGGGCTGGCCGAGGCGAGCACTAGTTGATAGGTGATTGGCTGATTGTTCACAAGCGTTCGTTCCTTTCTGTTTGGTTTATTGTAGGGTGAAGCGATAGATCGGACAAATTCGCCGCATGGATACAGGGGAAAATGCGGTTAGAGGGCGCATCCCCAATTTTAGGATGCGCACGCTCTTCCGGGAAGCGGTCAAAGCTTGGTTCGTTAACCAGCAGGGTCCTGACCGCTTCCCGGAAGATTTTCTCCCTAGAATTTAGGATGCGCCCATGGCTTTAGGTGACTAGACAAAGAGGGTCAATTATGGCACGATCCCTGTTTGTAACTATGTGCCAAAACCCAAATTCACATGGTGCAATAGTAAAGCGATGGACCCAAACGATTCGATTGATCATTTTATAGAAAGAAGGAAGCAAGATGAGCAAAGTCAAAATGGTGATGGTCGGCACTGGCGGTATGGCACGCCACCACATCACCCGCATTGCAAAGCAGCAAGACACTACCGAGATCAGCCTGGTCTGCGAACCATCCGGGCAGGCGTACGAACTATTTTGTGACAAGATGGAAGAGATGGGCGTTACACCGCCGCCGAATGAGCCGGATCTAAACAAAGTGCTGAAGGATCATGCCGGTGAGTTGGACGCCGCGTTTATCATCACGCCGCATAACATGCACCATGATCAAGCCAAGGCCTGCTTGGAAGCCGGCATCGACGTCTTGCTAGAAAAGCCGATGGTGATGAACGCAGCCGAAGCCGAGGATCTGATTCAGACGCGTGACAAGACTGGCCGCCTGCTGGTGGTCTCCTTTAACGGCAGCCTTTCACCGCAGATTCGCACCGCTGTAAAAATGTTGCGCTCGGGTGATCTGGGCGAGATTATGAATGTAAGCGCCACAGTTTGGCAGAACTGGAAGCAGGGCACAGCCGGCGCCTGGCGGCAAGATCCAGTGATCGCGGGCGGTGGTTTTCTCTTTGACACCGGCGCCCACATGTTGAACACCGTTACAGACCTGGTTGGTGAGGATTTCGTCGAAGTCGCGGCCTGGTTGGATAATCGCGGCACGCGCGTCGATATTCTGGGTACCGTGATGGCGCGCACCCGCTCGGGCGTCTTCGTGACCATGAACGGCTGTGGCGATGCGATCAAATCTTGCCATTCGGATGTGCGCGTCTTCTGCACCAAAGCGATTGTGCGCACCGGCGTCTGGGGTGAATTTTTAGA
>JBBQBY010000216.1:0-11028 GCA_038318235.1 Caldilineales bacterium | reverse complement strand
ATAATCTCGCCATGATGCACGCGACAATTGAACGTATCACTCATCGGGAGGCTAAATAGCCGTTATGTCCGCTTTGCTGCAACAATTATTTTCATTAGAAGGCAAAACCGCGCTGGTGACCGGGGCATCCGGCGGCATTGGTGCAATCCTGGCGACGGCATTGGCCGAAGCGGGTGCAACCGTCGGCGTCCATGGGCGTTCCACTGAAAGGGTGACCGAAGCCTGCCAGCAGATCGAAGCAAAGGGTGGCAAAGCCGTAGCATTTATTGCCGATCTGCGCGAAGTGGAAGCCAATCGCCATCTGATCGACGATGCCGCAACCACGCTAGGCCGCCTGGACATTCTGCTAAATTGCGCCGCTATCAATCGGCGCAAACCGCTGGTTGAGATCACGCCGGACGATTACGCCACGATCATGGCCACTAATTTACGCAGCTTATTCTTTCTCTGCCAAGCAGCGCAGCCACATATGCGCGCCCAGGGCGGCGGCAAAATTATCAACATCAGTTCGATCAATGAGCGTTATGGCTTAGGCACAGTCTCGGTCTACGGCGCGGCCAAAGCTGGGGTCGCGCAGGTGAGCCGCGTGATGGCGGTGGAATGGGCCAAAGACAATATTCAGGTGAACTGTATTGTGCCTGGTTTTATCATGACGCCGTTGACCGCACAACCACTGTGGGGCGTCGAACAGCGCAGTCAGTGGCTACATGACCGTATTCCGCTGCGACGGCCTGGCCTGCCCGAAGATCTGATAGGCGCGACTTTGTTGCTGGCCTCAAGCGCATCCGATTATATGACGGGCAGCGCAATCACTGTGGATGGTGGCTTTTTCGCGGGTGGCTCGTGGGAACAGACTACGTAAGGATGAGCCTGTTGGGAAGTGACGAGAACTGAATTCCGTCTGACAGAGTTGTTGGTCGCTTCCCAGCAGGGGCGCGACTTACTGATTCTGCGGATGGCGGAAGCAATCAAGGAGATGGTCATTAACCAGACCTGTTGCCTGCATAAAGGCGTAACAGATGGTCGGCCCGACAAAGGTGAAACCGCGTTTCTGTAAATCCCTGCTCATCGCCTGCGCCTCGACCGTTTGCGCAGGGACGTCACGCAAGGTGGCCCAGTGGTTAACCATTGGCGCGCCATGGACAAATTGCCAGATATAGGCGTCGAAGCTGCCGAAGGTCGCCTGCACTTGCCGAAACGCCCGCGCGTTTTTGATAAAGGCATTGACTTTTAGTCGGTTGCGGACGATGCCCGCGTTTTGCAGCAATTCGGCAATTTTATCATCACCGTAGCCGGCGACTTTTACCACATCAAAATGATCAAAGGCGACGCGATAATGCTCGCGCTTGCGCAAAATTGTAATCCAACTCAGCCCCGCCTGCGCCCCTTCTAGACAGATCATCTCGAAAAATTTGCGGTCATCGTGGACAGGCACGCCCCACTCTGCATCATGATATTGGAGATAGAGGGGGTCGTTCGTGGCCCAGCCGCAGCGTGTTACAGTCATCATTTTCTCCCGTGGCATTGTTTTTTTGCATGATAGCAGACAATAGCCAGCAGTATACCAGACCCCACAGACAAGACGTAAGGTGAGTTAACCACCATACATGACCACTGGATCATCACGACATTGAAATCTATTCCGATTGATCAAGTCAGCTAGATTTCTGGTAGAATGGGTCAAGTCAAATAATGTCAATGTGCCGTATGACAGGATACCCAATGCAACCACCTCTGCCCGCCCAAGCTAAGCGCGCCACCGATCAAAGCGGCTTGCTGATCACCGTGCTTTTGCTCTTTGACAGCTTGCACTATATCTTTGGCCGTGAACTTCACCTCTACATTAGCCCGAATGTCTCGGCGATGTATGTGATGATCATCAGCACCCTGGAAATTGCGCTCTATGCGCTGGTCACGCGCCAGCTTGATTGGCGCGTGCTGCGCCGCCATCTCTGGTTTTTTCTGGCGATCGGCACCTTGATCGGCTTTGCGACCAATCTAGGTTATACCGCGCTCGGCTCGGTTGACCCCGGCACAGCGTCGATGTTGGGTAAAATTGGCACGATCTTTGCGATTGGCTTTGGCATGATCTGGCTGCGTGAGCGCTTTACCGGCTGGCAATGGCTGGGCGCGCTGATCGCCATCATTGGCAGTTTCATCATCGCCTATCAGCCGGGGAATTATTTGCAGTTCGGCTCGCTGCTACTTTTGCTCGAAGCGTTGCTCTATTCGCTGCATACCACGCTCGTCAAACGTTATGGCGGCGAGATCGATTTTATTAACTTTTTCTTTTTCCGCCTCTTAGCCACCGCTACGATCCTGTTTATGCTTGCCGTCGGCACGCGTGCGCTCGTCTGGCCTGGTGCGATGGCCTGGCGTTGGCTGCTTGTCACGGCGACGGTGGATGTTGTGATCAGCCGCATCTTCTATTACGTGGCGTTGCGGCGCTTGAACATGAGCGTCCATACGCTGATTCTTACGCTTAGCCCGGCCATTACCGTACTCTGGTCGTTCTGGCTCTTCCGTACCTTGCCAACGCTACAACAGTTGAGCGGTGGCGTCGCGATTTTGCTTGGCGTGCTGCTAGTCTTATCTCAGCAACGCGCCAACAAGCGGTCCATTGTCTATCCACCCAAACTCACAAAAGGAGTCACCCAATGAAAATCACCGGCGATTATACCTTTGAAGCACCGCGCGACCTAGTCTGGGCAGCGCTCAACGACCCGACCGTGCTCGCCAAGATCATGCCTGGCTGTGAAAAATTAGTCCAGACCGCCGATAACGAATATGAGGGCGCGCTCAAAATCAAAGTGGGCCCGGTGCAGGGCACCTTTCAGGGCAAAATTAAATTATCCGACATCAAAGCGCCCGAAAGTTATCACATGCTAGTCGATGGCCAAGGCGCGCCCGGCTTTGTCAAAGGCGAAGGCAACGCCAATTTGACCGAGCAAGAGGGCAAAACGTTGCTGCACTATGACGGCGACGCCCAAGTCGGCGGGCGCATTGCCAGCGTCGGCCAGCGCTTGATCGAAAGCTCCGCCAAGTCGATCATCAACCAAAGTTTGAACGGGTTGCACGAATACATCAAAGCCAAGACCCAAGCCATCACCGCCGCCCAAGTGGCCGCCGATACTGCCGCGGCCGACACCGCCAAATCGGTCGAAGAAGCCGCTGCCACCCGCCAAGCCGCGGTCAGTGCCGCCGCAGCCGCCGTCGAACCACCGAAAATCACCCCGCTATCCCAACAGCAAATGGCCATCACCGTCGCCAAAGATGTCTTCTATGACCTAGTACCCGCCGAGCGCCGGCCACTGGTCTATGCGATTTTGGCGGCGATTGGGATTATGCTCCTGGTGAGGTTGTTTCGGTCGGATGAGTAGGGACCAGTAGATAGATCGAACTCATTAAAACTTATTTGTTCTGCATCTGGTCGATATCATTTGAATAAATCGAAATGCCAATCGATCGATGGACTGTCGGTTCACTAGATGATAGGATATTGTGTAGTTTGTTGCTGTGCTGGCGTCGCCAGTTGGTGATGCTGTAATTGACGTAGTTTCGTTTTGTAGCTACAATTCATGAGGTGAAAATCGAATGGGATGAAAATAAACGCCAGAGTAATGCGCGTAAACATGGCATCGATTTTTCCGATGTCTATCGTATCTTTGACAGCGAAGTTGTGCTAATCGAGGATGATCGACATGATTATGGTGAAATGCGTTTCATTGCATTTGGGCTGCTCTTTGGTTATGTTATTGCAGTAGTTTATGTACTGCGTGGCGATGTGATACGACTGATTTCTGCTCGAAAAGCCGGTAAAAATGAAGAAAGAAACTATTTCAACCAACTCACTAACTGATCTAGCGCGCCTAGATACAATGACCGATGATGAGATCGATTTTTCTGATCTGGCCGAAGTAACACCGGAAATGTTTGCCAAGGCGGTAGTGAAGCGTGGATTGCAGCCACGCACCAAAATGCAATTGACGCTCCGTGTGGACCGCGATGTAGTCGAGTGGTTCAAGCAACAAGGGCGCGGGTATCAAACGCAAATTAACACCTTATTGCGCGCCTATATGGATGCGAAGCAAGAAGAGCTAGAGTCGCGACCTTATCGTAAGGGTCGTGACAAGCAATAATAACCAATGCACTGCCCTTCACTGAACTAACAATATCAGCCTGTTTTGTCACGAATTGGGTGTGGTCAACAGCTTGGAGATATTTTCGATGCCAACAGAATTACCCCACAACCGACCGACTATGCAAATGCCGCTAGAGCGGGCGGCTCAGGTCTATGATTTTGTGCGCTTCCTGCAAAGTCACCCTGTCTACCCTCCCCCCATTGCTGGCGATGATGACGATTGGTTGAATGATCGCGAAGAACAAATGCAAGCTGAGGATGCGCTTTGGGATGCTGCACAAACTCGGCATCAGCATAAACTTTCTGCATTAGCCGCCGCCGCGCGTACACAGATTGATGGAGGTGCGCACCAGCCGATGTTTGATGAAAACGGTAAGTTTGCCGTGCAATGAACTCGCGCACAACGCGTAGTTTTCGGCAGGCATTCAAAGCCCTATCCTCTGTGAATATGATTGACACCTAGTTGATATTGAAAAAGCTCGATGACTGGCAGCTTCTCCACACGTTCGACCACTGCTCTTATTCTATCCTCACTAATCGGCAAAAATGATCCTTGTTACGTGACCTGCAATGCACACGCCCCAATCAATCGGTTGCCGCGCAACCGACTAGATTGTGCTCCTTTCAAAGTTACAATGATTAAGCACCTCTGCATTGTGTTCTCTTTGCGATCATGTGTAGTAAGGATTGAAAACAGCGATTCTGGTCAGCTTTTTTTCGATTGTTTTCTGGTGAATCGTTGATTGTCTACGATGGATTCTTAAGCCATTCAGACTTCACAAATTTCGCTTTTTGTAGTACAATTGTGCTACTGAACTGGCCCGTAAGCAAGAATATCAGCGGTTTTGGCCCAAACTGTGACCAAACTGCTATTGCATCCTTTTGACTAAAGGGCCACTGAATTTGGATCCTTGCAGATGATTTCTATAAAGGCATAAAGGTGAGAACGCGTGGGTGTGATTGACAGTTTGTCCGCTGGCTATCGGTATCTAGGTTGGCGCTTATATTTGTTGGTGATTCCGGTCCTGCTGGACCTTTTGTTATGGTTCACGCCACGTTTGAGTGTGGCGCCTTTGTTTGAACAAGCGGCCCGTTTGTATGCCGATCCTGCTTTGACAAAAGGGATGCCAAGCGATGTGATTGATCTCATCCAACAAGGGTTGATGCGAACCGGCCAAGGCTCCAACTTATTAGAGGTGCTCGTCAACAATTCACTGTTGCATATGCCAAGTCTGTTGGTGATGTTGGGGCCGTTGTCGGGTGCTGTCATTCGCAATATTGCCGAGCCGATGACGGCAATTGGGTTTTCTCTGTTGTTTGGCCTGCTTGGCCTGTTGCTCGGTGTGATCTTCATCGATTGGCTGGCACAATATTTGCCGATTGGCGCAGCACCTAGGCCGGCGGCGATTGGCGAGTTTATCGGGGTTGTGTTGCGACACTGGTTCAAGCTTGTGCTTTTTGTGATTGTGAGCATTTTGTGTGTGATTGTGCTCTATATTCCGATCAGCATCAGCGCTACCTTGCTGATGCTTTTTAGCCCAACCCTGGGTGTCTTTATGCTGGTGATCATGACGGGCATGCTCTTTGTGCTCTATTTTTACATGTATTTTGTACCGGCTGGGCTGATTATGGATAACCTGGGCTTACGCGCGGCGATTGTCCAGAGTTTTCGCCTCGTGCGCGCTAATTTCTGGTCGACGGTGGGCTTCTTTTTGGTCACCTACTTGATCAATGGTGGGTTCGTCCTGATTTTTGATCGTCTGGCGATCTATCAGCCGTTTGGAACCTTGGCCGCCATCCTGGTCAATGCCTATATCGGTACAGGCATGGCGCTCGCGCTCTTGATTTTTTATCGGACAAAACTGTTGCGTGCAGCGGGTGAACTCGTTGCGGGCGGACAACTATAAATGCACCCACCCGCGCCCAATCTGCTCCCTCCCTTTCTCGGGGGGGCTGGGTGGGGTTGTGGCTGGCTGTGTGATGCGCTTTTCATTAACAATTACGGATGCTCAATTAATTGTTAATTATGATGGGGGGATTTTGTGACAAACGAAAAGAAGACAGAATACGTGTACGGGGCTGACCAGATTCAGGTCTTAGAAGGCCTGGAAGCAGTACGCCGCCGTCCTGGTATGTATATCGGCGGTACGGATGGCAAAGCGTTACATCATATGGTCTATGAAGTGGTGGACAACTCGATCGATGAGGCGATGCAGGGCCGCTGCGACAAAATCTGGATCACGATTCACAAGGATGATAGCGTCAGTGTAGAAGACAACGGCGCGGGTATCCCGGTTGATATTCAGAAGCAGTATGGGATTCCGGCCGTGACGCTGGTCATGACAAAGTTGCATGCCGGTGGTAAATTTGGTGGTGGTGGCTATAAAGTGACTGGCGGTTTGCATGGCGTTGGCGTCAGCGCGGTCAATGCGTTGAGCACCTGGATGGAAACCAAAGTTAAACGGGATGGCAAACTCTATCGCCAACGGTTTGAGCGCGGCGTTCCTGTGACTGAAGTGGAAGTGATCGGCGAATCGGATCCCAACGCAACCGGCACGATCCAGACCTTTCTGCGTGATGATACGATCTTTCAAGTGCTCGAATATAATTACGAAACGCTGGCGATGCGTTTTCGCGAGATGGCCTTCCTGACCCGCGGCGTCACCATCTCGTTTATTGATGAACGGCCAGAACAGCCACGCGAGATCAACTTTTCGTTTGAGGGTGGCGTGCGCTCATTTGTGCGCTATTTGAACCGTAACCGCACGGTGTTACACCCACCGATCTACATTGATGCCGATGTGGAAACCACCCATGTGGAAGCCGCGATCCAATATAATGATGGCTTCTCAGACTCGATCTTTGCGTTTGCAAACATCATTATCACGCCCGATGGCGGTACACACCTGACTGGTCTACGCACGGCGATCACGCGCATGATCAACGATTATTCGCGCAAGCAAGGATTCTTGAAAGACAACGACGACAACTTCACCGGCGATGATACGCGCCAGGGGATGACAGCGATTATCAGCGTCAAAGTCGTGGAGCCGCAATTTGAAGGGCAGAACAAATTAAAGCTGCTCAATAACGAAGTGCGCTATCATGTTGAGACGGCCGTGGCTGAGGCTATGGGTAAGTGGATGGAAGAGAATCCACGCGATATGCGCCTGATCGTGGAGAAGTGTCGCACCGCCTTCCGCGCGCGTGAAGCGGCGCGCAAAGCCCGTGATCTGGTGATCCGCAAAAGCGCACTGGAAAGTCTAACCTTGCCCGGCAAACTGGCCGATTGTTCGAGCCGTGACCCGAAAGAGTGCGAAATCTACATTGTCGAGGGTGACAGCGCCGGTGGTACGGCGAAACAGGGCCGCGACCGGCGTTTCCAGGCGATTTTGCCCTTGCGCGGCAAGATCCTGAACATTGAAAAGACCAGCTTGGACAAAGCATTGGCCAACAAGGAGATTCAAGCCCTGATTACGGCGCTGGGCACCAATATTGGCGAGAATTTCGATGTCAAGGGGCTGCGTTATAACCGGGTCGTCTTGATGACAGATGCTGATGTCGATGGCAGCCATATTCGCACACTCCTGCTCACCTTCTTCTTCCGTTATATGGAGCCGCTGGTCAAAGAGGGACATCTCTATATTGCCCAGCCGCCACTTTATCGGGTGACCGTCACACGCCAGGAGAATGGAAAAGCCAAGAAGGGCAGCGAATATGTCTATGATGACGGCGCGCTGGACCTGTTGCGCAAGGAATTGGGTAATGAGCAAGTGCGGATTGATCAGCGCTACAAAGGTCTAGGCGAGATGAATAATGAGCAACTCTGGGAGACGACCATGAACCCAGAGAATCGCACGGTGCTTCAGGTTAACATTGATGACGCCGCCGAAGCAGATCGCACCTTTGATATGCTGATGGGCAGCGAAGTGGCTCCACGCCGGCGTTTTATCACGACCCACGCTAACCAAGCGCGCTTGGATATTTGATCGTTGTGGCACGAAAAGGATGTTTGTAAATGATGACAACATCGGTGACGATTGACTTACCGAATCCGCTAGTAAAACAGTTAGAGTCTATCGCACGTGAGCAGCAGCGTTCGGTTTCTGATATGGTGCGCGAGCAACTTTTGCAGACCTGGTCTTCATTGCCGCCTTTGCCCGATGACATTGAAATCGAGTTAGCCCTCTTCACGGGGCTTTCTGATGATGTATTATGGCTATTAGCCCGTAGTCCATTGCCCGTAGATGAACGTGAAGAACTGGCTAGCTTGAATGCTTTGGCGAAGCAACACGCATTGACCAAGTTGGAACAGGCGCGTCAACAAGCCTTACTTGACACCTATGATCGAGTAATCGTGCGGCGTGCACAAGCGGCTTTGCTGCTTAAACAACGCGGTTACAATCTGTCAGATCCAGATGTGTTGCGGTTGTAATGAGCACAACGTATATTACACCTGTGCTACGACAACGCATAACTGATCGAGCCCGCCATCAGTGTGAATATTGTCAGAGCCAGGAAATCATTATCGGAATGCCTTTAGAGATTGAACATATTGTGCCTGAGGTCGCAGGCGGACCTTCTAATAAGTCAAATTTATGTTTGGCTTGTCCGCGGTGTAATCGTTATAAGGGTACATTGGTCAATGCTTTGGATCAGGATACAAATGGGATCGTCCCATTGTTTAACCCGCGCCAACACCGATGGTATGATCACTTTGTCTGGCAACAAGAGGGGTTATACATTAACGGCTTGACACCAACTGGTCGGGCAACGGTGACATCCCTTCAGATGAATAACCCGTTTATCGTGCGCGCACGGCGGGTTTGGGTTCAGGCTGGTTGGCATCCGCCCCAAGCTTGAAAGAGCGGTTCCTTAATTTGAAAATCAGCAAGTTGACAAATGAGGCGTAAGCTTGTTATTGTAGCAGCGAATATTGTACCATAAATGCTGCTAATCAAAGGGTTTCTATGTATAAAGCCATGCCTACCATGCCTGTAAGCGATTTGCGCACTCATCAAGCTGCCATTTTGACGAAGCTTCACGAAACCCCGATCCTGCTCACGCAGCATGGTCACGGTGCGGGGGTGCTTGTCCATCCTGATCTATGGAACGAAATGGTCGAATTACTTGCCAACTACGATGATATTTTAGTGACTCGGGAACGCCGACAAGAGGCCCTGGCTAAACCGGACATCATGAACCCAATCGCCGATCTGCGTGCCAAGCTACAAGCGGATGGCCTATTGGATGACTGACAGAACACCGTGGACTGTCATCCATACAGCAATGAAAAACTAGAAGGCCATGATCTTTGGAAAATTCGTGTAGGACTATATCGAATTATTTACCATATCGACGACCAACGCTATATTGTGAGCACCTATCGCGTGGGACATCGAAAAGCAGTTTATCGCAATTTATAAAGCGAAAAAAACTAAGGCTTAATGACCGCCATCTGCCATCGGCGACTGGGTTGAACCACGGCCACCCCACTTGCCCGGCCAACCTGGCAGCAGTGCGCCAAGCAGAAGAGCCGCAATCGAAAAGTAAAAAGTCAGTTGATAGGCCTTTTCAAAGCCAGCTATATTCTCCGTGCAAGCGGCTTGGATGCCAGTCGTAATTTGTTGCTTAGCGGCGGCTGCGTTGGCTGCTGGCATGGCCTTTAATTTTGCCGCAGCATCGGCCGGGATATTATCCTGCGGGGCCACACCAGGGGTTTCGCATACGCCAAAGGCGGCGTCACTGCTTGGCCCGACCTGCTCTTGGGCCTGTTGCTGCAATGCTTGCACCTGTGGTGACAATGTGCTGGTGACTACCGTTGCCAACAAGGCTACGGCAATCGCCTGGATCACAAACCGTGTACTATTGGCCAATGATGAACCACGGGGCAGCATTTGTAGCGGTACACTGCCCAGCGCCGTCGTAAAAGTTGTCTGCACGGTCATGCCAAGGGCCAAACCACGCAAGGCCAACAAAAAGAGAATAAAGGACATTGAGGTTGTGCCTTGCAGGTGCGCCAATTGCCATGTGTTGACAATCAGAATGCTAAAGCCGACAATTACCAGTGGGCGTGGCCCAATTTTGTCGTATAGGCGACCGGCCAACGGAGTGGCAACCCCGGCGGCAGCGGCTAACGCTAACAGGATCATTCCGGTTTGCAAGGCTGTCCGTCCGCGCAGTGATTGCAAATAGATCGGCATCAAAAATTCTGCCCCGAATAGTGCCAACACGGTGACGTATCCGACAATGCTGGCGTTGAGGAAGGTGCGATTCTGGAACAGGCGCAAATTGAGCATCGGCTCGCGCACCAGCCACAATTCAATAATCGTAAAGGCGATCAGCGCAACGATACCGACACCGAAAAGAATCAGGGTGATCGGCGATGTCCAACCGGTGGTGGAAGCTTGTTCCGCCGCATACAAAATCGAGCCAAAGCCAATCACGGCTGTGATTAAGCCAAGCGGGTCAAGCGCCGGCTTACGCGCTTCGCGTGTACCCTTCAACAACTTGTAGGCTAAGGTGATCCCAATGATGCCAATTGGTATGTTGATAAAAAAGATGCCTCGCCACAGATTCAGATCGATGAGGACGCCACCCAAAATCGGTCCCAGCGCTGGCGCGACCACCAGCGCAATGCCGAAATAACCCAATGCCGTGCCCTGTTCTTTCGGGGGGAATGCCCGATAAAGTAACGCCGGACCCAGGGGTTGCGCCATGCCGCCGCCGATCCCTTGGATGGCGCGGGCGATGATCAACATCAAAAGGGTGGGCGCCAAACCACACAGCAAAGATCCGACCACAAAGAGGGTCAGACCCGCGAGGTAAATCTGTTTGATGCCAAAGCGATCCCCCAGAAAACCCGATAAAGGGGTGGTAATGCCCAG
>JBBQBY010000215.1:0-11049 GCA_038318235.1 Caldilineales bacterium | reverse complement strand
GTTACACTTAAATTAAAAGCTTTACTAAAAACTGCACTATTTTATTTACTAAATTTCATTTTCAAAGATTTACTTTACTCAAGGAGCAAAAACAACAGTGGTTCGAATTCGCTTGCGCCGTATTGGTGCTAAAAAGAAAGCCTTCTACCGTATTATCGTCGCCAACAAACAGTCACCGCGTGATGGTCGTTTTATTGAATCGATCGGCACCTACGATCCGAACACAAAGCCGGAGACTGTGACTTTGCAAAATGAGCGCGCCGCCTATTGGCTAGGTGTCGGTGCCCAGCCGAGTGAGGGTGTCATTCGGATCTTGCAAAGAGCTAATTTGGTCGATGCTACCGGGGTTCCGGTCAAGCCAGTGTCTGAAGGCGCTGCTGCGGCCTAATCATATTCGTCATCCGCAATTTGCTATCAGTTGCTCAGATAAAACTGTTGGCTGATGATTGGCTTCTGATCGAGAGGATCGTATGCAAGAATTAATCGAATTTTTGGCGAAGTCTTTGGTCGAAGCGCCCGATGATGTGCAGGTTTTTAGCAAAGATACCCGTCGTACCACCATCTTAAAATTACAGGTGGCGCCGGAGGATATGGGGCGTGTGATTGGCAAGCATGGACGCGTAGCCAGTGCCATGCGTTCACTATTGACGGTGGCCGCTCGGTATGAAAACCGCGATGTCATTTTAGAAATTGACTAAGCACGCCCGATAAAATTCGTAGAGATCACATAAAAACAGCGGAAGGTAGTTCTTCCGCTGTTTTTCGTATTTAAAATTTACAATTAATGCATGAAAAGTGATATTAGGCATTGATCATTACCTTGATCGTATATTGATTACCAATTTTCTATTTTTGAAGAATCTGCCATGCCAAAAGAACAAAGTAGTAAAACACCAAATTCGTCGAATGCGAAGCGTCGACCTGCTAATAAAGGTGGGAGCACACCAGCCTATATGCATCGCAATAAGCCTGTCCATGTGCCTGACGGCTATATCGCGGTGGGTCTCGTGACTAGTATCCATGGCTTGAAAGGGGAGTTGAAAGTTGAATTGCATACAGATTTCCCTGAACGTTTTGAGGCTGGAATGTCCATATTCGTTGGCCCTGAATTAGTTGAGATGACCATTCTTCAAGCGCGGCCCCACAAAAACCAGTTATTACTGATGCTCGAAGGCGTTAAGGGCATTGACCAGGCCGAAGCGTTGCGCGGGGCTTGGCTATTTGTCGATGAAGGGGATGCCGTTGCGTTAGAGGAAGATACCTATTGGGTGCATGAAATTGTGGGTATCGATGTCCAAACCGAGGAAGGCCAACGATTGGGCACAGTCACAGAAGTCATCTTTACGGGCGCCAATGAGGTGTACGTATTGCAAACAGAACCTGCGATCAATCAAGGAAAGCCGCTGTTGTTGCCCGCGATTGGCGATGTTGTCCAGAACGTTGATCTGGCGACTAATCTGATGACCGTACGTTTGTTACCTGGATTACTGGACGAGTAGCGTGCTTGACAAACCGCGCCGTATACAGTATTCTCGCGTCAGTAATTCGTAATTTTTCGTAACTGTACAAGTGAAATGTCGTCATCCGTGGATTCAAAAGCTTACTGGATCGCTTTTAATAAGGTGCCGGGGATCGGCCCTACTCGTCTTGCTGCCTTACTGGCTATCTGTGGCTCGATTGAAGCTGCCTGGAAAGCTTCGATCCAACAACTCCAAGCGGCTAATCTGGACAAGCGTAGCCTGCAAAATTTATTATTGGCGCGGCGCGAGCTGGATCTCGCCCAGGAATTGCAGCGCGTACAAAAGGCCAACGTGCAAGTGTTGACCTGGGATGACCCTGACTATCCTGCGAATTTGCGCGAAATTGACGCGCCGCCGCCGGTTCTGTATGTGCGGGGCGAAATAAACGAACGTGACGCATTAGCGGTGGCGCTGGTCGGCACCCGACGCGCCAGCAGTTATGGCCGTGAGGTTGGCCACGTTCTTGCCAGCGAACTGGTCCGCAATGGCATTACAATTGTCAGTGGGCTGGCGTTGGGCGTTGATACGATCGTGCATCAGGCGGCATTAGATGCGGGTGGACGCACGATTGCTGTCCTCGGCAGTGGGGTTGATCAGATCTATCCCGCCCAAAATCGCGCATTGGCCCAAGCGATTATGGCAAATGGCGCTTTGGTCAGTGAATATCCGCTCGGAACACACCCCGAAGCCAACAACTTTCCCCCGCGTAATCGCATTATCAGTGGCTTGAGTCGCGGCATCGTCATTATCGAAGCTGGTCAGCGGAGTGGCGCCTTGATCACGGCCAATTTTGCTGCCGAACAAGGGCGCGATGTTTTTGCCGTACCTGGTAGTATCCTCCACCCTGGCAGCCTCGGTTGTAATGAGTTAATTCGCCAGGGAGCAATTCCTTGCTTGAATGTGAATGATATCTTGGACCACCTCAATTTTGCCCGTTTGAACGAACAACAAATGGCGCGTGAGGCCGTACCTCCCGATCCTCTGGAAACCCAATTGCTCTGCCATCTCTCCAGTGAGCCGCGCCACATCGATGAAATTGTACGTCAGGGTGTTATGTCTTCACCTCAAGTCAGTAGCCTACTCGCCATGATGGAATTGAAGGGCCTGGTGCGTCAGGTTGGGTCGATGAGTTATGTTAAAAGTCGGTAGGGCGCTCCGGCGAGTGGCCACTTACCCCTTACGTTATTAAGTCGAAAGCCAAAATTGAGTGAAGACAAAGGAGTCTTATGTACGCAGCGATCCTAGCTGGTGGCAGTGGTACGCGCTTGTGGCCGCGCAGCCGCCAAATGCAACCGAAACAATTTGCCGATATTACGGGTGTTGGCCGCACGATGATTCAGGCGACGGCTGACCGCTTGGATGGTTTGGTCGATGACAACCAACTCTATGTGGTAACCGGTGCTAATTATACAAATTTAACGGCCACCCAACTATCACAAATCCCTGCCGCTAATATTCTAGCTGAACCTTGTGGGCGTAATTCTGGGCCTGCGATTGGTCTGGTTTGTCTGCATATCTATGAACGGGATCGCGAAGCAGTCGTTGCGATTTTGCCGGCAGATCATGTGATTGTGGACGTGCCGGCGTTCCAGGCTGCGTTGCGCGTTGCAGAAATAGCTGCGCAACAAGGTTATTTGGTGACGTTAGGGATTACACCGGATTTCCCGCATACGGGGTATGGGTATATTAAATGTGGCAATGGATTAACGCTTGACATCGAACCTAGTTCGCCGGTTTACACGGTTGAGCGCTTTCTGGAGAAACCGAATCAGGCGACAGCGACGGCTTTTCTGGCCGAGGGTGGTTATTTTTGGAACGGTGGCATCTTCATCTGCCGTGCAGCACAGATGTTGGCTGAAATGGAACGGCAGTTACCCGATGTCTACGCCGGTTTGCAACAAATTCGTAGCAGTTTGCAGACGGCTGAAGCTGAAGAAACGCTCACCGCGATCTGGCCACGACTCCCCAACGTTAGCATTGACTATGGGGTCATGGAAGGCGCTGAACGCGTGGCAATGACACCACTGCAGGCTGGTTGGAATGACGTGGGCAGTTGGGACGCCTTAGAGAGTGTATTGGTCCAGGATGCCCACCAGAATTATATTGCCAAAGGTGAAACGGTGGCGATTGCCAGTCACGGTAATATTGTTTATAGCGAGAAACGAATTGTTGCTTTGGTCGGCGCAGAAGACCTCGTCATCGTTGATACGGGTGATACGCTCTTAGTCGGGCATAAATCTCAAATGCAAAAGGTTAAGGAAGTCGTCGAATATTTGCGTAGTCAGGGCCGTACAGATCTGTTATAAATAGGGTATGATAGACAAAACAGATAAAAGTCGATTACAATAGACGCAGTATATCTAATAACAACGTCTGTAATTCTGCTATTCACCCAGCGTACAGCTTGAATGACTTTTATTTGATTCGTCTATCAGACAAAGGAGCCGCTTGTGTCACTGTTTCAATCATGGTTGCAACGCCTGCGGGATAGACAATTTGACCTGGCTCAGCTGCGTCAAGCCGTCCAGAACCGAAGCTGGCTGAATCCTTCCCTGTGGCTTGGGGTTGGGATTGGTCTTGTTCTGGGGTTATGGATTGGCTGGGGTATCTGGCCTGTTGCCTGGACCGGCGCCTCGCTGCGCGATTTGCAAACAGACGCCAGGGCCGATTATATGTCTGCGGTGGCCGATGCGTATGCCATGTCAAACACGCCAGAAGCGGCTGCTATCGCGCAACAACGGCTTTCACTGCTAGGGAATAACAATCTTTCCCAGGAATTTGCTGCGGCTATTGTCTATTATCGCGACAGCCAGGTGATCGATAAACCTGAGCGCATCAATAATCTAGGTCGGCTGGCCAATGCACTTGGCCTATCCTCGCCCGCCGTTGCCGGGGCCGACCAAGCGGCTGTCGCTGGTGGTGCGGCGCTTGAACCGACGCTGCCGGCCCCGACTGACAACACAAATAATGCCACCAGTGCTACGCCAGTTGATCCTGTTCAATCATCCGGTTCAGGCTGGCTAAATTGGCTGTTGGGCCTGCTAATCGCCATGATGCTGATCGCCGGTGCTTTTTATCTTTACTTGCTAATTCGCCCTTTGCGGCCGCGCTATCAGACCGCTGCCTATGGCGAACCGCTTGATGAGGCGACAATCGATGCCCGATTGGATGAAATGGGCGATGCGACTTTGCGCCGGCGCACACAAATGTACGGCAACGAAGAACCAGAAGACGACTTTGGGCAAGGATCCGGGGGCCGGGAACGCGGTGCGCGCGTTGAGCCGACCAGCGGCTATGGTAGCGCTTCCAACGTCAGCTCGCGCAGCGCTAGCCATGACACTTCCATCTATCAGCGACCGAAGACGGATGACTATGAGTTTGATGACGAGCCCGATGATAGTCCAGCGGCGCAACGTTTTGCCGCAGGCCAATCTGCCGCCCGCAGTCAGGTGTGGCCGCTGCATCAAGGCGATGCTGAGCACAATGTGGTCGATGAAGAACAAGGGCTGGATGATGATTTTATCGATGACGTCGACGAACCGGACGACATAGCCGAAGTCACGCCGCGATCTGCTCCATCCAGGCCGACGGAGGCGCCGCGGCTCAATCCACCGATTGAACCCAATACTGACGCGAGCCAGCAGCGTGACAATGCACCAGAAATCACCCGGTCTGCAGCGCCAACGAGCGCCCGCTCCGGTCTTGCCAGCCGTACATCTAAACTAAAACTTCTGGAAAAGTATACTGCGCATTATCAGGCCGGCATCCCCAATTATGAGGAAAAACACCCGATTCTTGATGTGAGCACCAATCGTTATATTGGTGAAATGGGCATGGGGGTTAGCACAAAGAACGCACTTTTTCAAAATGATCCCGCGCAAGCAATTGCTTTGGAAGTGTGGTTGTTCGATAAGGCGGATGATAGAAACTTGGGCGCACCAACACGCATTTTGCTCAGCGAGTATGCGATCGACCATAATCTAGAGCAAGCCTTTCTGAAAGAACGCCAAGATGATCCGCGCCCGTTTACTGCGCAACCAGGCGTACATTTTCAGTTAGAAGGGCATAGCTTGGTGCTGGACTGCGAAATCACAGAAGCCATTTATGTCAAAAATGGTCAGAATCGTGGCGTTTTCCAGAGTGTTCAGGTCGAGATGGCTGTGTTGCAAAAAGCCGGCTAGTATGACAAGCTGCTACTACAGTGCGGCGGACATAGACAGTAAAAACAGTGGGTCAGTTGTTACTGCCGTACTGTCCTTTTTCTCACTGTCTCACGATTCCGCCCACGATTTCCGCCGCATTGTACTAGTACAGCGTTGGCGAAGTTATGTGGGTTTAGCCGTAGGTGCGGTTTGTAACCGCACAAATCACCAAAACGCATTGGTTTCTCTGGAAAAACGGCGTTTCGCCAGAGTTTGCGCAGCTACAAGCAGCGCCTACAATAATGTAGCATAACTTCGCCAACAGTGTACTAGTGGTCGTTCTACTATACTGAGTTCAATTTGATATCCGGAGTTTTTACCCTACCCGCGCCCAAAGGCGGTTGCCTCTCAGGCGCGCGCCCCAAACAGCGAGGGAACCGTCACAAGGTAGACGAAGGATCAGTTCCTCCCCTCGTTTGGGGGAGGTTAGGAGGGGGTAAAACTCGGAGTTTCATTCTGAACTCAGTATAGCACGATTTCATCTTGTCACTCGCGTCCCTTTAAGCTCTTTCCTCCGGGTCGTATAACCGTTTGTGTTCTTGGATCGCGTAACGGTCGGTCATACCCGCAATGTAATCACAGACAACGCGTTGCAAACCTTCTGGATAGGTTTGGGCGCGTTGTTGCGTTTCTGGTAGTAACTGGAGTGGTTGTTGGATGTAGGCCGTAAACAGATCGCTCAATAGGCGCTCGGCTTTGGCGGCCATCCGCACCACGCGATAGTGCCGATAAAAATTCTTATATAAATAACTTTTCAATTCTGTGTTGAATTTTTGCATCTCCTCAGAATAACCGGCTACGTTATGCGCCAAATTGCGCAAATCGGCCAACGATTGAACGTTGGCCTGCTCAATATTCTGTTGTGTCGCCGCGATGGTGTCGCCCACCTCAAGCTTAACCAGCCGCCGGATGAAGCTGTGGCGAGTGAGTGCATCATTCAAATCGGCATTCGCTGGCGCGCCTAGTGTTTCCAACACTTTGCGTGCAATGGCTAGCTCGCGCACATTGTTCGGGTTGAGAATTCCACTGCGCAGGCCATCGTCCAAATCGCTCGTATTATAGGCGATCTCGTCGGCCAAATTGCTCAATTGGCATTCCAAGGTGCCGCGTTCGGCTGGGGTGTAATCGCTGGCGTCCACCACGTCGTAATCTGTATCATGTTTAACGACGCCTTCTAACACTTCGTAGGTCAAATTGAGCCCTGGATGCTCAGGGTAACGTTCTTCCAACTCCGTGAGGATGCGGTAGGTCTGGCGTTGGTGGTCGTAACCACCGTGGTCACGCATCAACGTGTTCAGCGTCGCCTCGCCGACATGACCAAAAGGTGGATGGCCGAGATCATGCGCCAGTGAGATTGCTTCGATCAGATCTTCGTTGCAGCCGAGCGCGCGCGCCAGGGTGCGGCCAATTTGCCCCACCTCGATACTATGCGTGAGCCGGTTGCGATAATGATCGCCTTCGGAATAGACAAAGACTTGGGTTTTATATTCCAGCCGGCGAAAGGCCGTGGTGTGGATCACACGGTCGCGGTCACGCTGATAGGCTGTGCGATAGGCATGTTCTGGTTCTGGGTAGGCACGGCCGCGACTTTGGCTGCTGCGCATGGCGTATGGTGCCAGCCATTGATCCTCGCGTCGCTCCAGATCTTCACGTGTGAGCATGGCTCATCTCCTCAATGGGCAAGTTACGAATGGCGAATGCCTTCGTAATGGGTTCAAATTAATTACTCTCTATTTTGCACATTGAGCCACCGACATTCCGCAATCAGCATTCCCCATTGCTTATTTTGCGCGCGCCTTACTGGCCGCATATCTTTGACCGCCATCTACGGTGATCACATCCCCCGTGACATAATCGGCTTCGATCAAATATTTGACGGCGAAAGCCACATCTTCTGGTCTGCCCCAGCGCTCTAACAAGGTGCGTTGGGCCGAGGCCGCATTGCGCTCCGCAGTTGAGTTGGGCGGCGGCAAAACTGGCCCTGGCGCCACTGCATTGGCGCGAATGGTTGGCCCAAGTTCCAACGCTAGTTGGCGGGTCATGGCCAACAAGCCCGCTTTGCCCACTGAGTGCGCCATGAAGTTTGGCCACGGCGACCAGGCGGAAAGATCGACAATATTGACAATCGCGCCGCCACCGCGTGCTTGCATCGTGGGCACAAGGGCATTGCAGACATAAAAGGTGCCGTCAATTAAAATGCGTGTGACCTGATGCCACATCTCAAACACAGCCGGATCAGTGGTGGGAAAGGGCGTCTTGCCAAAGTGGCTGGCACTGTTCACGATAATGTCCACCCCGCCAAACTGCTGCTGGATCGTCGCGGTCATCGCCTGCACGGCGGCTCGGTCAGAAACGTCACACTGGATAGCCAGGCCTTCCACCCCTAGCGCCTGGATTTCCTGGACGGTTGCTTGGGCGGCATCTGCTGCAGCATTATAATTGACCACGACATGAGCGCCGGCCTGCGCCAGCATCAACGTGATCGCTTTGCCCACGCGATGGGCGCCACCGGTGACGAGCGCGACTTTACCTTTGGGATTCATGGTTGTCCTGGGGCCTTTCTTGAATTTGCGATTTTTGATTGACAGTTCACGAAGCGGGCGCACAGCACCATTGACGAAGTGACTTCGCAGATGAGATATTTCGTCGATCAAAAATTGTATATCCATGCCGTTTCAGCGATTGACAGAGCATGGGTTATTTACTATAATCTATACAAATGAAACCATAATGGAATCTATATAATGACTACGATTACCGTGAAAAATATCCCAGATGAACTTTATGCGCAATTGAAACAATCCGCGGCCAGGCATCGACGAAGTGTAAACAGCGAGATCATCTTCTGGTTGGAACGTGTGATTGGTACGCCGCCAATCGATGTTAATACTATACTGGCGAAAGCACGCTATCTGCGCGAACAAGCAAATGTGTATATTCGCAGCGACGATGAATTAAATGCCCTGATCGACGAAGGGCGACCATGATTGTTGTTGATACCAATGTCATCTTGTCGCCTAAAGCATCGATTCACTTGACGCTTTCCAATGCTGCGCGCATTTTCTCTAATCCCTCTTGCAAGGTCGCGCGCGTACAACCAAAATTTAAGCGTACAAAGTTAGCGCCGCTCTGGCCAAAAGCGGCGCCATCATTTAGCGCGACTTTGGCTTTTTCCATGAAAAATTTCTGGGCATTGCCCTCAATACCGGCCTGACTGCAATCTAGCCAGGCCAAATAGGTGGCTTCCGGCACGGTCGTACGTAGAGTAGGCATGTGCTCTTCTACATACGCCACTAGGAAATCACGGTTGCTCGTCAAATAGGCCCGTAGTTGATCCAGCCAATCTTCGCATTCGGCATAGGCCGCGATGGCCGCCACATAACCGAGCACGTTGACATGCGGGACAATACCGTTGGCGGTCTTTTGCACTTGACGCCGCAACTCTGGGTTTTGGATAATCGCCATGCTACAGCCTAACCCAGGCAAATTATAGGTCTTGCTGGGGGCTAGAATGGTGACCGTCTGGGCGGCGATTTCTGGATCGATGGACGCAATCGGAATGTGGCGTGCGCCGCCCAGCAACAGATCCGAATGGATCTCGTCCGAACAGATCGTCAAATTATGGCGCAGGCAGATGTCGGCCATGCGCGTGAGTTCATCGCGCTTATACGCGCGGCCGACGGGGTTATGCGGGTTGCAGAGTAGGAAGAGCCGTGTGTTCGCCTCGATCGCAGCCGTAAATGTCGCGTCATTCAACGCATAGTGCAGGTGCTGACCCTGCGCTTGCAAATCTAGTTCGGCGATGTTGAGGGCGCGTTCCTGGTTGATCGGGCTAGAGAGAAAGGGTGGATAGACCGGCGTGTTGACCAAGACGCCATCCCCACGTTCGCCAATCGCACGGCTGACCACATTGAGCCCGCAGACCAGGCCTGGCCAAAAGACAATGTCATCCGGCGTAATCGTCCAGTTATACAACCGTAACATCCGTTCACATAACACGGTTTTTAGCTCGGGTGAGTCCAGGCCATAGCCAAATACCCCGTGTTCCACGCGCTCGTGTAAGGCTTTAATGATCGGCGCAGGCGAACTAAAATCCATATCGGCCACCCACATGGGCAACACGTCTGCACCGAAATAATGCCATTTGCCGCTGTCACTGCCACGGCGTTCTACAGGTTCATCAAAGTTGTAGACCATGTGTTTGCTCGATTCCAGATTTGAGAATAAAAGGGGGCTTATCTAGCCTGAAAAGTTCGCCGCAAGCGCTGATTTGCGATCAAAATTTTAGCTGATAGGCGAAAAATAAAGATTAATATCAATTGAGTATATGCCAGCTATTAGCATCACGCAACTTAGAATGGGAACATTGCGGTGCTTGTTGTAGACATAGAAAGTGGAGTACAATAACAGCTTGTTAGACCGCGGGATGCGCTGACAAACAGACAGGCGAAAATCCAATCTTTTTATCAGCGGCTAATATTGGCCGCGTGCGCAAGATGGGTCCGATTTACTGCAAATCGCGACCAAAAGGTAACAAGGCTAATGGGATCAATTTGATATGTTGTTTGGCGAATGGGATGCCAATAATTGTAATCGCCAGAATCAAGGCGTGTGTTATATGCGCCAGCGCAATTCCCCAGCCGAACAACACCAGCCAGATCAGATTGAAGACAATCCGCAACGGGCTATTGGCGTTGGGTCTTTCGATAACTTTTTTGCCAAAAGGCGTTAATGTGGCGAAACCAAGCTTGATCGACTGAATGCCAAAAGGAATGCCGATAATCGTCAAGCAGATGGCGAGCCCGCCGATAATATAACCCAAGCCGACGACCAAGCCGCCAAAAATTAACCAGAGAAGGTTACCTAATACACTCATTGTTTGCTCATTTCCGAGGCTGTTGTAACGGATAGTAAATTTATGGTTTTATTATAACGTAGATTGGTGTGCTCTAGAAATTGCATGCCGGAAAGGCATTTTGTGAAAGCTGTTATCTTCGACCTTGGGCGTGTGCTCGTCCACTATAATCATCAAGCAACCGTCACTGCCGTTGCCGCACTAAGCCAGCTGACGCCCGCAGCGCTGAACGCCCTCTTAGTCGGGGTTGAGCCTGACCTGGGGATTGGTAATTTGAGTGCGCTTGAGTTGCATCAACTGCTCGTCAAGCGCGCCGGCATTGGCGAAGATCTGGATGCCTTTTTAGAAGCATATGCGGCCGGCATTACGCGCGACGAAGCGGCCCTGGCCTACGCGGTCGAGTTGCAAGCGCAACCCAATGTCACCGTGGGCGTGATCAGCAACACCAACGAAGCCCACGTCCTTTGGCTGG
>JBBQBY010000214.1:0-11092 GCA_038318235.1 Caldilineales bacterium | reverse complement strand
CGCCCCATGCGCCATCACGCCAGTGATCATGATCCGAATCCACATCACACCTTTCTGGGTGATGCACAGATGGTTTTCTTCTGGCTCGCAAATAATCGCCGCGTCCACGCGGTCGGCCCAGCCCTTTTCCACAAAATGTTTGATGCCGAACATGCGCCCTTCTTCGTCACAGACTGCCCCGATCAGGATGTTGCCCTTGAGTGGGACACCGCTCTGCACAATCGCCTTGGTGGCGATCAGCGCGCAGACCAGGCCAGCCTTCATGTCGTTGGCGCCGCGCCCATAAATGCGGCCATCACGGATGGTTGCGCTAAAAGGTGGATAGGTCCACAATTGGTCATTACCTTCGGTGACTACATCGGTGTGGCCTTCAAACATGAGGGTAGGACCGGCATTGCGGCCATAGATCGCAATCACGTTGGGGCGTTCTGGTTGCACCACTTGAAAATGCGTTTCCAGACCCATCTCCAGACAACGGGCCTCCACCCAGCGCGCCGCGGCTTCCTCACCCAGCGGCACTTCCGGTCGCCACACACTGGGGATGCGCGTCAATTCCTGCACCCAGCGGATCAGTTCATTGTCGTCAATATAGGCAAGCACTTGTTGTTCGAGAGTTGTGATCATAGGCGATTTAAGTTAATTTACTCGTAAATTCCCCGATGTCTTGATAATTGTAGGGTGGACGTTCGCGGATACCCCATATCCAAACCCATTGCTCATCGTCATTGACCGCATAGATTAGCCTCCATTTATCGATGCGGATGCGACGCAACTCTACGTTGTCTGGCACACCTAAGTCCGTTACATCCATTGCTTCACTGTTGTGGGGACGGGGTTGGCTTGCCAGCTCACTGATTGTCTGTTTCACGCGCTGACGAACATGCCCTGGCAACCGTTGGCGTTCCGATGGGCCGCCGGTTCAATGGTGAGCGTATAACGCGGCTTATTCATCCCATTGATCGGCTATTTGATCCCAGGATAATGCCCCTGCTTTTTCTGGCCCCATTTTTAAACGCGGCAACATTTCGCGCACAAATGTCCGATCATCTTGGTCTTCCAACCATGCTAGAAGTTTTTCCCAGACTGGCAACGGCAATATGATGTCGGTCTTGTTACCCTCTGCGTTGATCATGTAGCGTGCAGAAGCGATAGCTTCTACCACCGGCGTCAGGGGTTCAGCCATTTCATCTTTAGCTAAAGCGATAATAGTTGGCATAAACGTTACCTCCTCGTCTATTTTACAGGTCGCCGCTCATATACAACTCGCCTTGTTCAAACCCACGGCCCGCATAATAACCGCGCGTCCCCGTAGCTGCAATCACGCTGATGCGGCGGAAACCGGCGGCGCGGCTGATGCGCCGTGCTTCGTCGAGCAACTGTGTGCCCATGCCCAGGTGTTGGGCCTGACCTTCGCTCTCTTGATTGATCAAGAGCGCCGGTCCATAGACATGCACTTCACGGATCATCGCGTTGCCCTCGATTTCGTCGAGGAAGGCGCGGCTGCCCACCTGGGGTTGCAGTGGCAAACTCAAGCGCAGAAAACCGGCGATCAGACCGGCCTGACCACTTTTTTCATTGGTCACAAAGTGCAGAAAGTGTTCACGCGTTAGATCGGTTTCATAGCTGTAATCTTGCAACTCCAACTCATCCAGCGCAACGGCGCGTCGTTTCACCTCGCGACAACGGATGCAGCCGCACTGTTGGCCGCGCTTGTGCAATTCCTCCGCCACCACCTGGCGCAAATTGCTCAACTTGACGCCCGCCTGGATGTGATGCGCCGGAATGTCACGGAAAAGTCGATTGATCCGTGTATAAGGTGGAATGGTCGGTTTGACATCGGCCAGCAATTTAACCAACTCTGCGGTCGTATACGGATGATATTCACCAGCCAGCCAGCGGTTATAGAGTTCAGTTTCGCCAATCAGCGAACATGGGTAAATCTTTAATTCATCGGGCCGGATCGCCGGGTCGGAGAAAAAGCGCGCAAAGTCAACCGCATCTTTTTCGGGCGTGGCGCCAAAGAGATTTGGCATCCAGTGCAAGTGCAATTTGAAACCCGCCGTGCGCAACAGACCCAACGCCTGACGCACGGATTCTACATCATGCCCGCGCTGGTTGAGCGCGAGGATTTCGTCATCCAAACTCTGGACGCCGATCTGCACTTTGGTTACGCCCAGTTTGCGCAGATGGCGAATCTCGGCCGGGTTGATCCAGTCGGGGCGCGTTTCAATCACCAAGCCCACATTGCGGTGGTGGGCGTTGATATTATATTCCTGCGCCTCTTGCAGCGAGCGCGAATCCACATAGCCGGGATTGCCGGCAGCGTTCATGGCGTCGAAACAACGTTGCACAAACCACTCGCGATAATCCTTGCTATACGCGCTCCACGTGCCGCCCAAGATCAACAATTCCACCTTGTCGGCGGCGTGACCGATACTTTCGAAGGCTTGGATACGGCCCAGCGTTTGGCGATAGGGATCAAATCCGTCGCGCTCAGCGCGCTGACAGCCTGGTTCGTCATAGATGTAGCTTTTGGGCATGCGCCAATCGTCCGGGCAAAAGATACATTTACCAGGGCAACCGGCCGGCGCGGTCAACACCGTCACCGGTGCGACGCCGCTCTGCGTGCGCATCGGTTTCATGCGAATGCGCTGTTCCAGCAACGGGTCGGGGTCCAAGTCGCCCTCGGCTACCAGATGGCGATACCCGGCGATCAGGTTCGCTTTCGAATAAAGCCCTTTGCCGTCCTTGGGAAAGCGGGATAAAATAGGCGTCAAGGTTTTGCGTGCGTCCCATTCAGCTTCGGACACATGCATAATCTGCTGAAAGACGGCATAGATTTGGGCGCTGTGCTGCGCTACTTCAAAATTATTGCGTTTACGCTGCCAATCTTCATTCTTTTGCAGCACGTCGGCAGGGATTTCTTCTAGGGTTAGAATTCGTTTCATGAAGATAGTATACCATAAAAGTTGTTGGCGATGCAGGTCATGAATAGCACGACGCGGCAGATTTTATTAGCCGTCAACCGCGCTTTTTATGCCGCGGTTGCGCAAGATTTTGACCAGACGCGCGCGGGTTTGCCGGCAGGCTGGCAACTGCTCCAACCCTATATCCCACGCGGGACGCCAGAAAAACCGGTGACCGTTTTGGATGCTGGTTGCGGCAATGGCCGTTTTGCCCGTGCGCTAGAAACCTATGGCGCCCATGGTTGTTATGTCGGTGTCGATGCTGATGAAGCTTTATTGCGCTTCGCGGCACAAAACACACAGGATTTGGTCCACACACAACCTTGCTTTTTGCAGGCTGATCTGAGCGAGCCAGGCTGGTCTGCTCAATTACAAGCATATCCCATCCCTTGTGCAAACCCAGCCAACCTGCCACGTGAACAACCACTCTTATTTGACGCGGTCGTCTGTTTCGCGGCGTTACATCATTTTCCAGGGTATGACCTGCGTTTGCAAATTGTCAAGGAATTGGCTGCGCTATGCAGGGTTAGCGGCGTCCTGATTTTTTCTAATTGGCAATTTTTGACCAGCGCGCGGTTTGTGCAAAAGCAGATTGCTTGGCAAACTGTAGGTCTAAGCGAAGCGGATGTCGAACCTGGCGATGCGCTGCTCCCCTGGCAACAAGGTGGCTATGCCGTTCGTTATGTGCATCAGGTCGATGCACAAGAGATGACGGAGTTGGCGAACGAGGCTGGCCTGCACATGGTTGACTCTTTCCTGGCCGATGGCAAAGAAGGTAACTTAAATCTCTATACTGTGCTCCGCCAAAGTGAGATCCGCCAAAGTGAGATTAGAGACTAGCGATTGGCGCTTGGAACAGCGTGCTGGTTTTGATTTGCAACCCAGCTAGCACCTTCGATTCAATGATTTCATCATCCGTATATTGACCGAGCAGGGCATATTCATCGTTTGATAAGGTATAGACTTCTACCAAACGCGCTTTGGGGTCTGCCAGCCAATATTCAGGCACGCCGTTTCTTTCGTAAGTATCAAACTTAATGTGACGATCCAGCCGGATCGAACTGGGCGAGATTACCTCGACGATCAAGTCGGGCGCGCCTTCAAAAAAATGTGTGCCGGGCGGGGGCTGGCGTTCGGATCGGATGAATAATACGTCTGGTTGTACTGGTTTTGCCGTTAGCGAAAGATGAATCTCACACGGCGCGGTTAACACTAGCCCAATGTTGTGTTCTACATTGTATAGCTCAAAATGAAAAGCAATTTTAAGAACGGTAAACTGGTGTTCAATACTGGGGGCGTTCGCCACGTAGAGCACGCCTTCAATGATTTCATAACGCTTGCCATCGTCTGGCAAACGCAAGTAGTCGGCATAACGCCACTGGCCTTGCATCGGCCAACCGTTTTGCTCGGTCAATGATTTATCGTCGGTTTGTACCAAAGTTTGAGTTGTCATCAATCAATCTCCTTCTTGACGCACAGATAGCTGATGCCTAGTCTAGCATCTCTACCAGCAGTGGTCAAGCAACTGGTCAGAAGAGGGGGTAACCCAGAAATTGGCGGATTTTCGCGGGGATAAATCCCTCGGCTGACAGGAGCAAGTCGCCGCAGCGACTAGGGATCTCAGTGCCTGAGGGCACTTGCTACTGTCAGCCGCCAAATTCCATTTGCGCCAAAAATTTGGTCAAGCAACTGGTCAGAAGACGTTGTAGCCCAGAAATGGGCGAATTTGCTATCTCCAAGCCTCGCGCCGCCAAGATTTTCCCTTTGCATCGCGGCATTTTTGCGTTACAATCCCTGTGATTTTCCACAATTCAGCAAACGAGGTCGTCTATGAATAATTCAGATAATCGCACCCTACCCTTAGCCGAAGAATTTGTGCGCCGGTTTGGCGCTCAACCCACCCATGTCGCGATCGGTCCAGGCCGCGTCAACTTGATCGGCGAGCATACGGATTATAACGACGGCTACGTGCTGCCGGTGGCGCTCAAGCGTGATGTAAGAATTGTGCTGCGCCCGCGCAACGACCAGCATGTCCGGCTCTATTCGCTCGAATATGATGAATGGTTTGAGTTTGACCTGGATCAACTGGCCTACAATGAAACGATCTTGTGGAGCAACTATGTACAGGGTATGGCCTGGTCGCTGCAAGAAAGCGGGATCAAATTGGTGGGCATCGACGGCGTGATCAGCGGCAATGTGCCACGCGCCAGTGGTTTGAGCAGCTCCGCCGCGTTGGAAGTGGCGATGGCCAAAGCGCTTCTGACTGCGTCTGGGCAACTGGCGGTGCTGGACGGTCCGCAACTGGCGAAGGCCGCCCAGCGCGCTGAGAATCAATTTGTGGGCGTCAACTCAGGCATTATGGATCAATTTATCAGTGTATTGGGTGTCGAAAATCAAGCGCTCTTCATCGACTGCCGCAGTTTGGACTATGAATTGGTGCCCTTTCCCGAAAACGCCGCCTTGGTCATCGGTAACACCAAGGCGAGTCGCTCGCTGGCCGGCAGCGCCTACAACCAACGCCGTCAAGAGTGTGAGAGCGGCGTCGCCTTGCTACAAACCGTGCTCCCCGGCATTCAGGCGTTGCGCGATGTGAGTAGCGAACAGTTAGAAGCGCACAAGGATCTGTTGTCATCCATCGTCTACCGGCGTTGTCGCCATGTGGTAGGCGAAGATGAACGGGTGTTACAGACGGTGGCGGCGCTGAAACAGAATAATCTCGCCGAGGTGGGCCGTTTGATGAACGCCAGCCACGAAAGCTTGCGCTACGACTACGAAGTCAGCAGCGAAGCGCTCGACATCATGGTCGATGCCATGCGCAGCGTACCAGGCTGTTATGGCGCACGGCTCACCGGCGCTGGATTTGGCGGTTGTGCGGTCGCCCTGATCGAGCCCGGCGCCGAACAAGCGATTGCCGACGCCATTTTTGAGAAATACCCCAAGGCGACCAATATCTGGCCGGAAGTTTATACGACGCGCGCAAGCACAGGCGCACGGGTGGAGACGCTGTGAGTGGGGGGTGGGGAGTGGTAAATGGGAAGTGGTAAAGGGTAAATAGTAAGTGGTAAATAGGAAGTGGTAAATGGGGAGTAGTAAGCAGTGATGGGAACAGATCGGGTTGCCCGGCGAATAGGGCCAACTAGAAGTGGCTTCGTCAGCGAAATGTACACAGGCTTTATCACTTACTAATGACCACTTACCCTTTACCACTTCCCATTTACCAATTAGATTTCAAGGAGACAATGCATTGACGACTAAAGCGATTACAACACCTCCCACTGGCCGCGCCGACCATTGGCCCAAGACCGTTGGTTATTACGTGGCGTTTGTCGCATTGGGCATGAGCGCGATGTCATTAGGCCCAACCTTGGCCGGATTGGCTGACCATACGCACACGAAATTGGCGGCGATCAGTTTTCTGTTTACGGCGCGCGCCATCGGCTATTTGTGCGGATCGGTGATCAGTGGCCGGGTCTACGATCGCTTCTCTGCGCATCCGGTAATGGCCGGTGCGCTCGGTGTGATGGCGCTGGCTGTGGCGGTTGTGCCGCTTGCTTCGGTGCTCTGGTTGCTGGCCGTCATGCTGTTTATTTTAGGCACTGCCGAAGGTGCATTGGATGTCGGCGGCAACGCCATGCTGGTCTGGGTGCATAAGGGGGATGTGGGGCCGTACATGAATGGCCTGCACTTTTTCTTTGGTGTGGGTGCCTTCATCGCGCCGCTGATCATTGCCCAGTCGATCGCGATGAGCGGTGACATTACATGGGCCTATTGGATCGTGGGTTTGTTGACCATTCCGGCCATCATCTGGCTGGCACGTTTGCCCAGCCCACCGCCATTAATTGATGCGCAGGCGCGCACGGCAGAAAAGCCTAATTACCGGTTGATCGCATTGGTCGTGCTCTTTCTTTTTGTCAATGTCGGCATCGAAGTCTGCTTTGGCGGGTGGATCTTCACCTATGCCTACGCGATGCATTTGGCAGAGGCAACGACGGCGGCCTATCTGACCGCGGTCTATTGGGGCGCGTTTACCTTTGGGCGCTTGATTGGCATACCACTCTCGGCGCGTTATCGACCACGCACACTCTTGCTGATCGATCTGATCGGTTGTCTGATCAGTGTGAGTATTATTTTGCTCTGGCCCACTTCCGAATCGGCCTTGTGGATTGGGGTGGCCGGCGCCGGCTTGTCGGTGGCTTCGGCGTTTGCGGTGACGGTCACCTGGACGGGCCGGCGCATGACGTTAACCGGCGCCGCGACCAGTTGGTTTCTGGTCGGCGCCAGTTTGAGCAGCATGACCCTGCCCTGGTTGATCGGCCAACTCTTTGAATCCGTGGGTCCACGGGTGACAATGTTTACGATTTTGATCGATGTGCTGGCCGGATTTGTGATCTACGCACTACTCATGTTCTATGGTGGCACCCCGAAAACGCAGACGCAGTGAGCGCGGAATGGGGAATGCGGAGTGAGGAATGTTATAGGTTGTATGGTGCATCACGATTATGTAGTACAAGTTAGATTTCGGATCACTGCTCAGCCTTAACCCTGGCAGGGTCTCCCGTGTTGGAAAAGCATCGAAGATCCTGAGTAGAAGTATATGCTTGTCTCCCCTCTCCTGAACTCAGCCCTTTGATTCAGGAGAGGGATCGGGGGTGAGGCTCCCGCGGTCAAGATACCAATTCATTGTTTATCAAAAAGCTTAACCCAAGAAAGAAGCAAGGAGAGACCCATGCCATTACTGTTTGATATGCCTTTTGAGAAGTTGCAGACCTATGAAGGCACGAACCCGCGCCCCGCCGATTTTGACGAATATTGGGATCGCGCCCTGGCCGAGATGAACGCCGTTGATCCGCAAATCGAAATCGTGCCCGCCGATTTCCAGACGCCGTATGCCGAGTGCAGCCACATGTACTTCACCGGGGTTGGTGGCGCACGGGTGCATGCCAAGTTGATGCGCCCCAAAAATGCAACCGAGCCGCATCCCGCCGTGTTGATGTTTCATGGCTATTCCGGCAGTGCCGGTGATTGGGTGGACAAACTAGGCTATGTCGCGCTGGGTTACACCGTGGCGGCGCTCGATTGTCGCGGCCAGGGTGGTCTTTCGGAAGACAATGGCGCGGTGCAAGGGTGGACGTTGCGCGGCCATATCATTCGCGGCCTCGACGACGCGCCCGACAAACTATACTATCGCCAGGTCTATCTCGACACCGCGCAACTTGCCAAGATCATAATGGAGATGCCCGATGTGGACCCCAAGCGCGTCGGCGCAATGGGGGGCAGCCAGGGCGGCGGTTTGACGTTGGCCTGCGTCGGCCTCGAACCACGCATTCAGCGCGCCTCGCCGGTCTTCCCCTTTTTGTCGGATTATCAGCGCACCTGGGAGATCGATCAGGCCAAAGATGCCTACGCCGAATTGAAGGAATATTTCCGCCGCTTCGACCCGCGCCATCAACGCAAGGATGAGATTTTTACCCGTCTTGGTTATGTGGATATCCAGTTCCTGGCCCCGCGCATTCGTAGCGAGATCCTGATGTCGGTTGGTCTGATGGACACCATCTGTCCACCGTCCACGCAGTTCGCGACCTATAACAAGATCACCGCTAAGAAGTCATTGTTGATCTATCCCGATTTCGGCCACGAAGGTTTGCCCGGCAACCCGGACGAGACGTTTAAGTATATGATGCAGTTGTAAACTAGAAGACTTCGTGGTTGTTCGTTTTATGGCACTCTCGTTGAAGCCTTAATTCGGCGAGAGTGCTTTTTGCTGAGATTTTGGAAAACTTGAGTGAATTGACTTCTCGTGGTTGTGTGCTAGAATTTCATTACTCTAACAAGAACGGCGTTCCGCTAGCTCAGGAAAGGCATAAACATGCAACAGGTAATGCTAGAAATACCGGATGAACTGGTTGCTGAATTAACCCCCTATCGTGAACACTTATTAGATTTACTCCGGCTGGGGCTGGCTGAGCAACGAAGAATGCAGGCGGTACAACCTTCGGCTACGTTAGACCAGTTGTTACAGCAAATGGCCGATGAAGGCAAGCTAATTCGACCCAAGCCTACACAGCCGCGCCAGCAACAAACACGACCAGATCTGATTCATAGCGCTGGAAAGCCGGTAAGCGAAATTGTGATTGAACAGCGAAATCGTGATTGAAGCGCACTGTTATCCATAAAATATAACTGCTGCCACATCACCCCAGACAGCTTCTGGGAGATGAGGCTCCCTAGTTGACACAAAATAAAGCAAAATATGCTCTACTATTTGGATACAAGTGCGTTGGTCAAACGTTACGTGGCTGAAAGTGGTAGTCAATGGATAGAAAATTTGTGTCAACCTACTGCGATTAATGTGTTCGCGACTGCTTTGCTTTCTAAAGTGGAGGCGGCGGCTGCATTTGCGGTAAAATTGCGCCAAAACAGCATATCAACCAGCCAATATAATCGGTTGCTACAAGTTTTGGAGACAGATTTTGCCCAGGAATATCAGTTGATACCGATTGATGAAATATTGGTAAACCTGGCAGTTGATCTTACCAGGCGTCGTAAGTTGCGCGGTTATGACGCAGTCCAACTGGCAGCAGCGCTCACGCTGCAAAATCGTTTAGCCAGTGCTGCGCTTCCCCCTCTCAAATTGATTGCAGCCGACGCCGACCTCCTCACTGCTGCCCAACGTGAAGGATTAATGGTCGATAACCCCAATCTATACCCATAATCAAGCCACTTGCCTATATCTAATTGCTATGAAAAGACAATAACCAAGAGATGAACCCATGAACCTTTTGATTACATCGGCCGCGGCACCGCTCGCCCAACAATTGGCGACGGCATTACAGCCTGAACATGAAATTCGTCTGACCGAACGGGCATTTGTGCCAAATCTGCCCAACTTGGCGGTCAGCGCGTTAAACCATGACCTTTCGACCAATTTGCTGGTGCGCGGGATGGACGCGCTTGTCCATGTGGCCGAACCATTGGTCACTGATAACGAAATCGAACAGATTGATTACCTCACTCGTTGCACCTATAATCTCTATCTGGCTGCGGTGGCCGAAGGTGTCAAACGCGTCGTCTTCCTGAGCACCCTCGATCTGATGACGCCCTACGCGGAAGATTACACGGTGGGTGAGCGCTGGCGGCCTTTGCCAAGCACAGCTACCCCTGTGCTCACGAAACACCTGGGCGAGTTTGTCAGCCGTGAATTTGCGCGCGAACATAAATTAGAAGTGGTCGTGCTGCGCCTGGGCAAAGTCGTGCAAACGGAAACTGTCGCCCATCAGCCCTTTGATCCGCTCTGGGTAGACGAACGTGATGTGGCGCAAGCCGTTAACCGCGCCCTGACCACGGATGCCAAATTGTTATCAACTTTTCACATCCAGTCGGCATCGCCCCAAGCTCGGTTTTCAATTGCCTCGGCCAAAAATGTACTTGGCTATGCCCCTGTCTACGACTTTCAAAACTAATTTTCAGGATAACGATTAATCCTTATGAAAGTTCTCATTCTAGGTGGTGCAGGCATGCTGGGACCCTATGTCGTCCCGATCCTGGCGCCGCATTACGAACTACGCGTAACCGATATCAATCCACTGCCTTTCGACTTTGCCGGTGAATTTCGCCAGGTGGATGTGGCCAACTTTGACCAAGTGATGGCCGCGGCGGAAGGTATGGACGCCATCATCAATCTCTCGGTGCTGCGTCAGGATCGCCAATTGGCGTTTGATGTGAGCACGATTGGTTGCTATAACATGATGCGTGCGGCGGTGGCGCATGGCATCCGGCGTGTCATTAACACCGGCCCTCATTTTGCCGTGGCTGGGCCAACCTATGAACGCTTCGACTTTGCGTTGTCGCCCGAAATGCCGCCCCAGCCGGGTACGAATCTCTACGCCTTGACCAAAGCCCTGGGCCAAGAGATTTGCCATGTGTTCAGCGAACAATATGATATCTATATCCAAACATACCTCTTCTATAACTTCCATGATCCGGCCACGCTGACGCCGGGCACAGATGCTACGCCGTTTAGCGCGTCGTGGAGTAATGCGATGGAGATTTTTCTGTCTGGGTTGGCGATTGATCTTGCCAAGCTGCCTTCCCACTACGAAGTGTTCAACGTCTTTACCGACATGCCG
>JBBQBY010000213.1:0-11178 GCA_038318235.1 Caldilineales bacterium | reverse complement strand
GGTCGTCCGTGACCAGCTTGATATTCTAGAGGCCGCCGGTTATACAGCCGAGCGTTTTATCTGGATTCACACGCAGGCCGAGCCAGATTTCAACCTCCATCTGGAAATGGCGCAACGTGGGGCTTGGATCGAATATGATGCGATTGGCAGCCCTGGTTTTGCCGATGAAATTTTCATCGCGTGGATCCAGCAATTGTTAGAGGCAGGTTACGGTGGGCAACTGTTGCTTAGCCATGATCGCGGCTGGTATGACCCTTCTCAACCGGGTGGTGGTGTGCCGCAACCCTATACTTATCTGCCTGAGCACTTCCTCCCCAAGCTGCGTAGCGCTGGCATCGATGAAATGACCATCATACAGCTGACTCAGACCAATCCATTCCACGCCTATGCACGTTAAGTAGTAAAGGCCCAAATTAGTAAAGGCGAATGTATGTCCCAAATCTTCCACCCAAGTATGAACTTTATTGTCAGGATCACGCTCTTGGCGGTTGTTTTTATACTGGCTGGGGTGGGATGGCTAGGTTACTATATTGTAAACTCGCCCTATGTGACCGATGTGGGCGTCGTGAAGGCGCAGCCCGTACCCTATAGCCACAAGCAACATGTCGGCGGTCTCGGTCTGGATTGTCGTTATTGCCATACCTCCGTCGAAACGAGCAACACCGCCAGCCTTCCCCCCACGTCCACCTGCATGGGTTGTCACACCCAAGTGGCCAAAGATTCCAAAGTTTTAGAACTCGTGCGCGCCAGTGCCCAGAATAACACGCCGTTGGAATGGATTCGTGTCCACAATGTGCCGGATTATGTCTACTTCAACCATTCGATCCATATTCATCAGGGGATCGGGTGTGAAACCTGTCATGGCCGCGTCGATCAAATGGCGGTTGTGACCAAGGTGCAGACGATGCAAATGAGTTGGTGCCTGGACTGCCACCGTGATCCCGCCAAGTATATCCGGCCACGGAACGCCGTCTTCACGATGGGTTACAAGCCCACAACCGACCAGACCGTTCTAGGGCCACAGTTGGTTGCGCAGTATGGGATCCATCCTAAACAATTGACGGATTGTTCGGTATGTCATCGGTGATAAATGATAAAATGATGATAGATTAGCCGTAGGTCATCGCTTCCAGCGTGACGAACGGCGGTCATCCCAGCAGATTGGGTATAACCATCTCTGTCACGCTGCAAGCGATGACCTACGAATATCGACCTGAACTCATCGAACAATGGACTAGCGCATAACTTTTGTGGATACAATTATGACCAATGCCCGCCTCGATTTAGCCGCCGTTCAAGCCCGCCTGGCCACATCCCAAGGTCGCGATTATTGGCGCAGCTTGGAAGAATTAGCCGAGACCGACTCGTTTCAGGAATTCTTACATCGTGAATTTCCTCGGCAGGCTTCCGAGTGGCTGCCGTCTATGAATCGGCGAAATTTTCTAAAGCTGATGGGTGCTTCGCTTGCCCTGGCTGGGCTGACAGCTTGCGGGAGCGAACCACCCGCCAAAATTGTGCCCTATGTCCAGGCACCGGAAGAGACCATTCCGGGACAACCGCTCTTTTTTGCCACCGCGATGCCGTTGGGTGGCTATGCGATGGGGCTTTTGGCGCAAAGCCAACTCAATCGCCCCACCAAGTTGGAAGGGAATCCCGACCATCCCGCCAGCCTGGGCGCCACCGACGCTTTTGCACAGGCCTCGATCTTGACCCTATATGACCCTGACCGAGCCAAAGTAGTGACCCAACAGGGTAAAACCAGCACTTGGGAAGCATTTCTCAAAGATCTGCAACCGCAAGTGGCCCAACAAAAGTCCAGTGGTGGGGCCGGCTTACGGATCTTGACCGAAACTGTCACCTCGCCCACGCTCTTCAACCAGATGCAGGCGCTGTTGAAGGCCTTTCCCAAGGCTACCTGGCATCAATATGAGCCGGTGAATCGCGACAACGTCTATGCGGGCGCGCAACTGGCTTTCGGGGCCGCAGTGGAACCCGTTTACCATTTTGAACAGGCCGACGTGATTTTGAGTCTGGACGCCGATTTCTTCTTTGCTTCCCCTGGCCGTGTGCGTTATGCGCATGATTTTGCGGCTGGGCGCCGCAGTGATGCACCAGCAGGACGCAACCGAAATCGGCTCTATGTGGTGGAAAGTACACCCACAATCACAGGCGCTTCGGCCGACCATCGCTTGCCCTTGAAGGCCAGTCAGATTGAGAATCTTGCGCGCGCCCTGGCCCAGGCCCTGAAATTGACGGTGGTCGCGGGTGATGCAGCCGCCGCCCAAGCCTTGCCCGCAAACTGGGTGAGCGCCGTTGCCAAGGACCTGCTCGCCCACCCTAGCGCAAGTCTTGTGATCGCCGGTGACCACCAGTCGCCCGTGGTTCATGCATTGGCCCATGCGATCAATGTGACGTTGCAGAATGTTGGCAAGACCGTGATTTATACCGCCCCGGTCGTAGCCAATCCAACCAACCAAACCGAGTCACTACGCGATCTAGTTACGGCGATGACGGCGGATAGCGTCGAACTCCTGCTCGTCCTGGGTGGCAATCCGGTCTTTCAGACGCCGGTCGATCTCAATTTTGCCGCCGCGCTGGAAAAGGTTAAAACCCGGATTCACCTGGGCCTCTATGCCGACGAAACCGCAGCGCAGTGTCAATGGCAAATTCCCGAATCACACTATTTGGAAGCCTGGAGCGATGCCCGCGCCTATGATGGGACGATTACAATCCAGCAACCGCTGATTGCCCCACTCTATGGGGGCCGGTCCATGCATGAGATCTTGGACGCGCTACTCAACGCCGAAGTGCGCTCGGATCACGACATTGTCAAAGCCTACTGGACCAGCCAGCAAGGGGATGCAGCGATTGACGCGTTTTGGCAAACCACGTTGAATAGCGGTCTCGTCGCCAATAGTGCCCTGCCCTCTAAAACGGTAGCAGTGCAAGCCGCGGTGGGTCAACAACCAGCCACAGCCAGCACGGGTACGGGGCTGGAAATCAACTTTCGCCCGGATCCCTCAGTTTGGGATGGTCGGTTTGCCAATAATGGGTGGCTACAAGAATTACCCAGGCCGCTCAGCAAGCTGACCTGGGAGAATGCGGCTATGATTAACCCGTTAACGGCCGAAAAGTTGGGCCTAACCAATGGAGATTTGGTGGAACTTAGCCTTGGCGGCCAGGTGGTGCAAGCGCCGCTTTGGCTGATGCCCGGCCATGTTGAAGAGGCCGTCACCATCTATCTGGGCTATGGGCGGACGCAAGCGGGGCGAGTGGGCAATAGTACCGGCTTCAACGCGTATACGTTGCGCACGGCGGATGCCCTTTGGACGGGCACGGATTTGAAGTTGCGCAAGGTTGGCGAAGGTCATGAATTTGCCAGCACCCAGACCCACTTTTCGATGGAAGGCCGTAACCTGGTGCGCACGGGCACAACGGCCGAATTTGCCAGTAACCCGGCTTTCGCCCAAGAGATGCAGGAACATGGCGAGGAGATTTCGCTCTATCCCAAGGTTGAATACACGGGTAACGCCTGGGGCATGGCGATTGATTTGAGCGCCTGCATTGGGTGTAATGCCTGTGTGACAGCCTGCCAGGCCGAAAATAACATTCCGGTGGTGGGCAAAGAGCAAGTGGCCAACGGGCGCGAGATGCAGTGGATTCGCATCGATCAGTATTACGAAGGCGATCTGGTCAACCCAGAGATCCATCACCAGCCGGTGATGTGCATGCATTGTGAGAACGCGCCCTGCGAAGTGGTCTGTCCGGTGGCCGCGACCATACATGATCACGAAGGGCTGAATACGATGGTCTATAACCGCTGTATTGGCACCCGTTACTGCTCGAATAACTGCCCGTACAAGGTCAGGCGCTTTAATTTCCTCCAATTTGCCGATTTGGAGGATGAGAGTCTGAAGCTCCAGCGCAATCCGAATGTGACCGTACGCGCTCGTGGTGTGATGGAAAAATGCACCTACTGCGTCCAACGCATTAGTGCCGCGCGCATTACGGCCAAGCTCGAAGATCGCGAGATTCGCAACGGCGAGGTCGTCACCGCCTGCCAAGGCGCTTGCCCGACACAAGCGATTATGTTTGGCAACATCAACGATCCAGCGAGCCAGGTGGCCAAGCGCAAGGCATCGCCGCTCAATTACGGCATGCTGACCGAACTCAACACGCAGCCGCGAACGACCTATCTGGCGAAGTTGCGCAACCCAAATCCAGAGTTGGAAGGTTAGGAAGTCGTAAATAGTAACTGGTAAATAGTAAGTGATAAAGTCTGCCTCTCACCATTTACCAGTTACCACTTACGACTTCCTATTTACCCTATCCTTGTTCTAAACGGATGATGAACCTATGCAGACATCAGGACAATTGATCGGGCCAGGCCATAGCTTCCGGTCGATCACCGAAAAAATTACGGGGATGGTTTTGACCCGGGTCACGCCCAAATCTTGGTACGCAGGATTTGCGCTGGGCTTTGTGCTGCTCATGCTGCTGATCTATGCCGTAGGCTATCTATTTGTCGTTGGCGTCGGTATTTTTGGGATCAATCAGCCGGTGGGTTGGGGTTATGACATCACAAATTTGGTCTGGTGGATTGGCATCGGTCATGCGGGCACGCTGATCTCGGCGATTCTTTTTCTCTTTCGTCAGGAGTGGCGCACGTCGATCAATCGTTTCGCCGAAGCCATGACGCTCTTTGCCGTCTCCTGCGCCGGCTTATTTCCCATCCTGCACTTGGGCCGGCCTTGGCTCGCCTATTGGATCTTCCCCTACCCGAACACGCTGGGGATGTGGCCGCAGTTTCGTAGCCCATTGGTGTGGGATGCCTTTGCGATTGGCACCTATGCCACCGTCTCGCTGATGTTTTGGTTTGTCGGGCTGATCCCCGATTTAGCGGCCATGCGCGACCGGGCGGGAAACCGCTGGGCGCGCTACATTTATGGCTTGCTGGCGCTGGGTTGGCGCGGGGCAGCCAGTCACTGGCAACGGTATGATACAGCCTATCTACTCTTGGCAGCACTGGCGACGCCCTTGGTCGTTTCTGTGCACTCGGTCGTGAGTTTCGATTTCGCCACAGGGATCATTCCTGGCTGGCATTCGACCGTCTTCCCCCCTTACTTCGTGGCCGGGGCAATCTTCTCTGGCTTTGCGATGGTGATGACGCTCTTGATCCCGCTGCGCAAAATCTATCATTTGGAAGATTTTATCACTATGCGCCATCTGGACAATATGGCGAAGGTGATCTTAGCCACCGGGCTCTTTGTCGCCTATGGCTATCTGACCGAAGGGTTTACAGCCTGGTATAGTGGCAATCTATACGAACGGTTCTGGCTGTTCAACCGTTCCTTCGGCCCTTATCAACCAATGTTCTGGGCGCTCATGTTTTGTAACATTGTCACCCCACAGGCGCTCTGGTTCAACCAGGTGCGCGCCCGGCCAAAGTTGCTCTTTATGATTGCCATCATCGTCAATATTGGTATGTGGCTGGAACGCTACGTGATCATCGTGGTTAGCCTGCATCGCGACTTTCTGCCTTCTTCGTGGGGCATCTACGCTGGTACGTTCTGGGATCGGGCCACGTTTATTGGCACGATTGGACTTTTCTTGACACTGATCTTTTTGTTTATTCGCGTGCTGCCGATGATTTCGATCTTTGAGATGCGCCATTTGCTGGCCGGAACAAAGAAACACGACCCAGAAACGCAACCGGAAGCGCAAGCGGCAGAGGTTATCGAAACCATTGAGCCGGCACCCATCGATGCAGACATCCCGCTCTATGGGCTAATGGCCGAGTTCGACGATCCAGAAGTGCTGCTGGAAAAGGCCCGTCAGACCTATCAGGCGGGTTATCGCAAGCTTGCGGCCTATAGTCCGTTTCCGATTGAGGAACTTCCGGCAGCGATCGGGCTGCGGCGGTCCAAATTGCCCTATCTTGTTTTGATCGGTGGCATTGTGGGCGCCTTGGGCGGTTTCTTTATGCAATATTATGCGGCAGTGATCGATTATCCTTGGAACATTGGGGGCCGGCCGCTCAACAGTTGGCCTTCTTTTATCATCGTGAGCTTTGAGATGACCATTCTGGTGGCGGCAGGTGTGGCGGTGTTGGGGATGCTGATCTTAAATGGGCTGCCCCAGCCGTATCATTCGGTCTTCAATGCTCCACGCTTTAAACTGGCCTCACAAGATCGTTTCTTTTTGTGCGTTGAAGCGAATGACCCCAAGTTCGATCTGACGGAGACGCGCCACTTTCTGGAAGGACTACACCCGGCCGAGGTGGTGGCGGTGGAGAAGTAGCCTGTTCGGCGATTTTATAGAGCTACCAAAACCGTTAACAGACAACCCAATTAGTCACCCGGATCATTTGACCAACCATATCGCGGCGTGATAATATCGCGGCATGATAGAGTCATTTGCGGATGAGGAAACGGAAAAAATCTTTCAAGGACGCGTGTCACGAAAACTACCCGTGACCATGCAGAAAGTTGCCCGACGTAAACTACTCTATTTAGACGATGCTGATGATTTACGCGACTTGTTATCGCCGCCCGGTAATCGTCTAGAACTATTGCAGGGTGATCGTGCTGGGCAATATAGCATCCGCATTAACAATCAGTGGCGTATTTGCTTTATCTGGGAAAACGCTAGAGCAAAACGGGTTGAGATTGTAGATTATCATTAGAGGATAGAGGATGGAGAACGAAGAAAAATTGCCGCCTGTGCATCCAGGCGAGGTTTTACTAGAAGATTTTATGAAGCCATTGGGGCTAAGTCAATATCGTTTAGCCCAGGATCTCAATGTTCCCCCGTTGCGGATCAATCAGATTGTGCATGGTAAGCGTGCAATTAGCGCGGATACGGCGCTCCGGCTTGCGCGCTATTTTGGTACAAGCGCCAACGTGTGGATGCGTCTGCAAGCACGCTATGATTTGGAAGTAGCACAAGCAAAGCTAGAGGAACGGATCCAGAACGAAGTGAAAGTTTTGCCGCGCACCACTACGCCAGCATTTGCCTGAGCGAGACATAAACACTAATCCAAAAACTTGTGAGGTGTTGCATTGATCACAGCATCTTCTAGGATTAGCCATCCATGCCTGACGAGTGCAATACCCTCATAGGCCACGACAATCTGACATTTTCGAAGCAAGCAGGCTAACCATGCGTAGGCTCGAAGTTCGCAGACACTCGTATACAAAAAAAGGTGCCGATCGAGGCCATAGTTCGCATTTATCGCGTGAAGGCGTGGCGCTGGCACGCAAGATCAGTGACCAGCTTGGTCCATTTGATCGAGTGGTTACGAGCGTTGTCCCACGCACGCTAGAAACGGCGTTAGCGATGGGGTTTGCGGTTGACGAAAGCATCCCAGAATTGGGGCAACTGACCGAGGCTTTCTGGGCAGAGGTTAGACGCCATGAGCACTGGGCTTGGCCGCGGCCCTTTGCCCGTTATCGAACACTCAGCGCGGCGGGTCAGCAGGTGACGGCAGTGGGTCGGATCCAGATTGACATCTGGATCCGAAACCTCGAAATGACGCCACCGAACGGCTCTTTACTGGTGATCTCGCATGGTCACGCGCTTGAAGTCGGCCTGGTAACGTGCTTTCCGTCGGGTCAGCTTGACGAACTTAGCCTGCCCTTTCGCCATTGTGAAGGATTTCGGGCCAGTTATGCGGATGGAGAATTCACGAGGCTAGAAATTCACCGGAATGGTAATGACTATCAAAGTAGCATTCAAGCTTAGGCACGAGGTTTTTGACAAAAACTTGGCTTCTATCCCTGAACTGGTTAAACAGGCACAAGACCAAGACTGATTTTGAGCGCTTCATCGATTTGTGTCATGGTCTGCGGTGAAACGCGACCCCAGTATCGTCCCAAGCGTGTTTTGTCAATGGTGCGGATTTGGTTGAGGAGGATGAGAGAATCGTTGGCTAAACCACCCTCTGGGGCTTTCACAGCAACGTTTACGTCGAAAGGTGTATATTTGCCAGAAGTAATGGCCGCAACAATCAGCGTTGGGCTATAACGGTTGCCAATATCATTTTGAATCACAAGGGCGGGTCGCGCTTTGCCCTGTTCTGAACCACGCACAGGTTCAAAATCTACGGTAAAGATATCACCGCGACGAATTTGAGGCGTCATATCCGCGCTCCTCATCTTCATAGACTGGATCTTCATAAACCGGGAGATGATTTTGCCAGACTTCGTCCTCTAAGGGGGACCATTCAGCCGCAATTGTCGCATCGGCCTTTACATTCGTTGCATAGCCTGCAATCAAGCGTTCACGTAAAGTTTTCCGTTGTTGTTCAGCAACAAAATAGCGAATGGCTTCGGTGATAAACTGACTTTGGCGGCGCGGCGGAGCCAACGTCCGTACAGCATCCATCAAGTCGGCGGGCAAGGTTAAAGTTACTTTTTCTTTCGTAACCACAGGTATACCTCCAATTAATATGGCATTTACGCTGTGTAATTATATGGCTTTCCGTCTATCCTTGTCAAGACAGATTCAGAGGCAGCTGAAAATGCATAGAAACCTGTATAAAGTGAACAGCCTATGACAATTTTTACCCACTATCGAATATTTCCTATGCTAGCGTTATTGTTTTGTCTGGTGGTGACGGTCAGTTGCACTCTTGATATGCACGACCAGCCGCGCTATGAGCCTTTTGAGGCAAGTAACTTCTTTGCCGATAAAGCGTCCGTTCGACCGCGCGTGGCGGATACGGTGGCGCGTGGGCAAGCACACCTGGATGAACAACTGTACACCGGGCGCATCAATGGCGATTTTGCACAAACCTTTCCGTTCACGGTAACCACGACAACATTGGCGCGCGGCGAGGAGCGTTATAATATTTTTTGTACGCCTTGTCACGGCCTGGTCGGGGATGGGCATGGCGTTGTGACGCAATATGGCATGAAAGTGCCGCCCTCCTTTCATGACCCAGATCTGCGCAACGAGCCAGCCGGTTATTATTTCGATATCATCACCGCAGGCACGCGCGTGATGCCCAGTTATGCGGCGCGCATTCCACCGGTGGATCGCTGGGCGATCATCGCTTATATTCGCGCTTTGCAACTGAGCCAAAATGCCGACGTCAAGCAACTGCCGGCAGCTGAGTTGACGCCATTAGGTGCAACAAACACGATTACAAAAGCGGACACGATTACAAAATGAATCCTATCGAGCAACAACCTATGGATGGGAATCGGATGGCCCCAGCGACCGTCAAGCGCCTGCAACGCTTGGGTCTGCTGATCGGTCTGGTTGGCTTGGTCCTGGCTGGCCTAGGCGCATTTCTGAATCTGGAAGAATTTTGGCGGGCTTATTTACTCGCCTATGTTTTCTGGCTGGAAATTGGGCTGGGCTGTCTGGGGCTGTTGATGCTGCATCACCTGGTGGGTGGCCACTGGAGCGCGTCGATCCGCCGGTTAATGGAGATCGGCGCCATGACTTTGCCGTTGATGGCGCTCTTATTTATTCCTCTCCTTTTCGGCCTTCATACACTCTATCCGTGGACAAACCTAGCGCAGGTCCAGCAGAATGCCGTCGTGGAAAATAAGGTCGCCTACTTGAACGTGTCCTTTTTCATTGCCCGTGCGGTCTTCTATTTTGTCGTCTGGCTGAGTCTGGCCTATCTCTTTAATCGCTGGTCACTTGAGCAAGATCGCACAGGATCCCCGCACCTGGCAACGCGCATGCGTCGGCTCAGCGCGCTGGGCATGATTCTGTACATGTTGACAGCCACGTTTGCCGCCTACGATTGGATGATGTCACTGGAGCCGGCCTGGTCTTCTTCGATCTACGGGCTTTTATTCATCATCGGGCAGGCATTGGCGGCGTTGTCACTGGCGATTATTGGGTTGCGCTTGATCGCTGGGGAGCAGACGGCCAACGATGGCTGGGTCAAATCTTTCAACGATCTGGGCAACTTTTTGCTGGGGTTTGTGATGATCTGGGCCTATTTTGCTTTCTCGCAATTTCTGATCATCTGGTCGGCGAACCTTTCTGAGGAAGCGGTCTGGTATTTTCACCGCAGTCAAGGTGGCTGGCTTGGTGTCGGCATCTTTTTGGTGGCCTTTCACTTTGTACTGCCGTTTTTTCTGCTGCTGTCGCGACGCGTAAAACGTAAAGCACAATTGCTGACGGTGCTGGCCGCGCTCATGTTGTGCGCCCGATTGGTTGATCTGTATTGGCTGATCATGCCGGCCTTTTATCCCGATGGGATTCACATCGATTGGCTTGATCTAGTGCTTGTTATTGCTATGGGGGGCGGCTGGCTCGCCGTATTTGTCTGGCAATGGGCCGGCAAAGCACCCTTGCCGCAGCATGACCCGCATTTATTGGTAGGAATTCAACATGAACAACACGAAGCGTTCTCCACGCCCCAATAAACCGGCGTCTGGTCGCAAAGCACAACGGCCTGGCCTGGGTTGTTCGCTGGCGATTGGCGCGGTACTGATCGGTTTGATTGTGGTAGCGGCTGCTTTGGGGCCGCGTGCCTTAAATTTGTTGCAGGGTAACCAGTCTATGGCAGCGCCTTCAGGCGTAGATGACCGTACCTCGCCGGAACAACTGGCGGCCAAGCGCCAAAAAGAGCTGACGCAACTCAGTGGTTATGGTTGGGTCAACCAAGCATCTGGCGTTGCGCATATCCCGATTGACCGCGCGATTGCGCTGGTGGCCGAAAAAGGTTTCCCCGTTGGCGGCGTCGTAACGACATCTGCGAATCCAACATCAACCGCTACAATTACATCAACCGGTGTACCAGTTGATCTGGCCAATGTCAGCTTCGAAAACAATATACTACCGATCTTTCAACAACATTGTCAAGAATGTCACGGCAACGACAATCCTGATGAAGGGTTGGAACTGACGAACTATCATACGATCATGGCGGGTTCGCAGAACGGCACAGTCGTAACCCCAGGCGATCCGGACAACAGTTATCTGGTCAAGATGGTGGTCACCAAAAAGATGCCGAAAAAGGGGCCACCTTTATCAGCCAGCGAGATTGCTACAATTGTGGCTTGGATCAAGGCCGGCGCTAAGGATGATACAGGTACACACCCCAAAACAGCCCCAGCGCAAGGAACAACGGCGATGACAACGACTACTGCGCTGACAACGACCGCGGCGACAATCCCGACCGCGCCGGTAGATCTGACCAATGTTAGCTAT
>JBBQBY010000212.1:0-11213 GCA_038318235.1 Caldilineales bacterium | reverse complement strand
TACTATACTGAGTTCAGAATGAAACCCGGCGTTTTCGTCAACGATCTTCCTGGAACCCTTCAGGCTCTTCAGGGTAATCGAATCGATCGGTGACCCCTTCCAGGAAGATTAGAACGCCGGTTCTCAACTTGATTTGAGTATAGGTATTCAGTACTAAGCGAATTAGGCCATTTGACGGATTTTTTTAGACCATCCAGGGATTATACTTTGATAGGGGATTTACTATTAGTTAGCCATTCTTATTGACGATCAATTTCGTAAATCAATTTCGTAAATTGTTGTTTTCATAGGGCAAGGCGGTTAATTTGCGGCAAGTTCTGCTCGCTCTACAACACTGAGCAATCATCGTAAAAAGCGCTGAAAGGTGGTCTCTCTCCAATCCGACACATCTCCAATCGGACAAAATGGTCAGTGTTATAGCGTCTAGGTAATTGGTGTGATAAACTCATGAACAAGCAAATTTTAATGGCTATTTTTCTAACCGCAACCTTGTTGGTATTGGCACCTTTCTACGCGACGCATTCCAATGTAACTGCCCCTGTAGAGCTAGCCTTGGCGCATCCTTCCATGTCATCGATCACCCTTATCTCAAATCCGGCTATCGTGGATAATATTACCGATGATAAAGGTCTCGGTTATCCAGATAGTCGCAAGGTTGTGCGCGATAAGCAAGGTAATTTATATATTGCCTATCGCAATAAATACCGGATGGAGCGCGCGCTACGCTACCATATTTTTGTCGCGAAATCAACTGATAATGGCGTCACCTGGGCCGTCCTCAACCACAATCAACCGATCGAAAACACGGGTGACTATAACCAACGCGTGCCTTCGATTGCGATTGATGCCAAAGATACGCTTCATGTCGTCTGGTATGGTCTGGATGCCGCACATACGAGCGCCAATGATCGGCAGATCAAATATGGGCAATCGATTGATGGGGGAAAAAGCTGGAAAACCTGGACCAATATTGCTGAAATTGCTGGATATCAGGACGAAACCCTCTGGCAGGAACATCCTGTTATTTATGCCGACAACCAAGATACACTCTATGTGGTCTGGGAAGGCCGCGATGCTGAATATAAAAATGGCCAGATCAAGCTCACAAAATCGCTGGATGGGGGCAAAACGTGGACGGTGTGGCGCGCAGTTGCGCCCGATGCCCCCACCTATTTTAGCCGGCCTACAATGGTGGCGACCCACGACAGCGCCACGCTTTATATTCTGGCGTATGCACAGTTGGGCAAGCTGCACCAGATCGTTTGGACCCAATCCAGCGATGGCGGCCTTACCTGGGCGGCTTGGGCAACAGTTGCGCCCGACCAGCAGGATCAACGCCACGTATCGCTGGCCATCGACAGCACCGATCGGCTGCATGCCGTCTGGCGTCAACAATCAGCCGGCTTACTAGCGAATGCCAACACCCAAATTCATTATGCGGCCTACGAAAATCGCGCCTGGAGTGCAGCAAAGCCAATTAGCGAAGACGTTGCCTACCAATTCTTCCCTAGCATTACCATTAGCGACAATGATCAAGTTTGGGTCGTTTGGCTCGAAACAGCCTCGGCATCCGGCTATCCAAAGGAAGAGCCAGACGCAGGCAGCGTCTATTATGCGGTCGCCGCGAATGGCAATTGGAGCAGCCGGTTTCAGTTGGGCCACCGCGACAATGCCTTCTATCCAAGCCTCAGTTGGAATCGCTATACAAAGCTGACCACGCCGGACATTGTCTGGCTCGAACAAGAGAATGCGCTAGACGGTCCGGCCTATTCAATCCACGCCGCCACCAATAGCAACCCTTCGCTCCTGGCGCTTAAAGGCAAATAAAAGTGTAGGATGGGTCTGCCGCAGCACGATCACTGGTTGAGTGCTCAGGTAGTGCGGCAGACCCATCCTACGGGGTGTTACTTCACCTCAAAAATTACTTCTACCTCGACCGAATAATCGGAGGGGATTTGCATCCCAACAGCACTGCGCGCATGGCGACCGGCTTCGCCAAAGACATTGATGAACAGATCGCTGGCGCCGTGGATCACGCCAGGCGTGTTGTTGAAACCAGGGGCTACATTAACCATCCCAAGCACTTTAACGACCTTTACCACATTGTCCAGGCTACCAACCAGGCTCTTGACGGCCTGCAAACAGCAAAGCGCGCTTAAGGTCGCCGCTTCATAACCCTGCTCTACGGTCACATCAGCGCCGACCTTGCCAATCACTTCTTTGCCGCCAAAACGCGAAACCTGCCCCGACGTATAGACCAGGTTACCGGTGCGCACGGCGTGCATCAAGCGGCCTGCATTCAATTCGAGTGGTTCCAGCGTGTAACCCAGCTCTTTTAATTTTGCCTCGTATGACATGGTGATTCCCTTTCTGATGATTCATTCGTAGTTTAGCATAATGGTACAATGCCAAGCATTATAGAGGTTCCCGGCTTCTCTGTCCACCAAGCCGAACGCGCAATAGCTCTGTAATTCACGGCATCCCCTGGCGTCGCCCCTGGTGACTTGGCCGATTCGCGGGCAAACGGTATAATCGATCTATCATTTTCTTGTGGCAACACCAACCAGACCAGGAGTTTGCATGGCCCACTCGCGTCTACTGTTTCAACCTGGGGCGCGTCAATCATTGCGCAAAGGCTTCAACCTGCTCGCCGATATGATGGAAATTACCCTGGGGCCGCGCGGCCGGTTGGTGGCCGTCGAACGCGAGCACGCGCGGCGTGCGCCCGAATTGATCAGCGATGGCGCGCAACTCGCGCGCCGCTTTCTGGGCTTACCCAATCGTTTTGAGACCATGGGCGCATTTATGGCCCGGCACATTGCCTGGCGCATGGAAGAGACCGTGGGCGATGGCGCCACCACAGCCGTCGTGATTGCGCGCCAGGTGTTGAACGAAGCTGACCGCTATGCCGCCGCCGGTTACAATATGATGAGCATCCGCCGCGGGTTGGAGAAGGCGCTGGCCGTGGTGCTACAAGCCCTGGAAAAACAGGCGCAAGCGCTGGCAACGCCGGCGCAAATTGTGGCGTTGGCCACCTCGATCACCGGGGATGAAACACTAGGTCGCTACATTGAAGAGATCTTCGATACAGTCGGGCCACAAGGGGCCGTGGATGTGCGCACACACTATGCGCGTACCCATGATCGCACTTACATCCACGGCACATTTTGGAATCAGGGTTGGGCTTCCTCCTATTTCACCACCGCCGCGGGCACAGCCGTGCTAAAAAATCCCTATATTTTGCTGACCAACCGCAATCTGGAAAAAGCCGCTGAATTGCTGCCGATCATGGAAAAAATCCGCGCGGCCGGTGATCGCGGTCTGGTCGTGATCGCGACCACAATTGCTGGGGACGCGTTGAATATCTTGGTCACCAATAAGACGCGCAAGGTGATGCCCACCCTGGCCATTCGTGCGCCAGGACTTGGGCCAGAAAAGACCGACGTTTTGCAAGACCTGGCCGTGCTCACGGGTGGCGCTGTCTTTCGTGAAGAAGCGGGGACGCGCCTCGAAACTGCCACGCTTGACGATTTGGGCCAGGCGGACGAGGTTCAAGCGATTCGTTCGGGCTTCACGCTGATCGGTGGCAAAGGACGCCCGGCCGCCATTCGTGAACGCAACTTAGAATTGCGGCGGCAACTGCCCAAAGCTGGTTATGGCCGCGAACGCGAACGCCTGATCGAGCGCGCCGGCAAATTGCTGGGCGGCGTTGCCCTCCTGAACATTGGTGGTGCCACCGAAGTGGAGCAGGAGACCCTCAAAGAGCGGGCGAAAGAGGCGGTTCATGTGGTGCGGTTGGGCTTGCAAGAGGGCGTTGTGCCAGGTGGCGGTGTGGCCTACTTGCGCTGTCTGCCCGCGCTGGCGGCGCTTAGCTTGCCCGACGAGGAAGCGTTGGCAATTCCCATTCTGCAAAGCGCCCTCGCCGCGCCAATGTGCGCAATTTTGCGCAATTCGGGCTTTGAGCCTAGCCCAATCCTCGCGCGCATGAGCAGTGATGCGCCGCAGTGCGGCTTTGACGTGATGAGTGGGCAAATGGTGGACGTGATGGCAGCGAACATTGTTGACCCAGTGACCATTTTACACGCAGCCCTACGCACCGGCGTCAGCGGCGCGTTGATGGCGCTGACCACAGAGGTGCTCGTGCATAAGCCGCGGGTGAATCGGGATGAGGAAGTTGATTTTAATCCGTGAAATCAGGTTGATTGGGCATTCAGGGGGTTGACAGCGCCCCGCCATGCATGGACAGGGCTAGTCGCAACCGAAGGCCGGTTAACCGGCCTTGCTCTTCGGTTAGCCCGGTGGCTTTAGCCCTGGGCGCACCTGTCAACCCCCTAAATCCCGCTTGAACCTGAAATGAAGTGATGCGTGATGGATAAATTTATTCATCACGCATCAAAAAGCTACGCCAAAAAGTTTAGAAGGATTTAGCAATGTCGCACACCCAACCAACCTGGCAACGCATTGGCGCGTGGGTCGGCGGTACGGTTTTTGCCGTGGCGCTTTCACCCAATTTTGTTACTGATCAACTGGCGCTGGCAGCCACGGCCGCCGGTGTCTACCGCTCGACGGACGGCGGCGAAACCTGGGCGCTCAGCACCACTGGGTTGTATGATCCAAGCACGCTGGCCGTCAGTTTTGCGCCACAGAATCGCGCCACTGAGCTAAGCGCATTTGTATCCACCAGCAGTGGGCGGCTTTTCACCTCATCGGACGGTGGTCAGACCTGGGGCGAAGTGATGGCCTGGGCGGGGCTGGGTGTGATTACGGCGCTTGCTATTTCGCCGGATTATGCGCACGACCAGACGATCTTCGTGGCCACCGCAGAAGGCGTCTTTCGTTCGCAAGATGGTGGTCAAGCGTGGGAAAGCTCGACGTTTGGCCTCCTTGATCTGGAGGTGCTCTGCCTGGCCTGCGCGCCAGATTTTGCCAGCAGCGAAGTGCTCTGGGCGGGGACGACGCAAGGTGGTTTCTATCGGTCACGCAACGCAGGCCGCTCCTGGCGCGATGCGGGGGCAGGCTTGCCCGATACGGCGATCCAATGTTTGGCGGTCTCACCCAATTTTGTGACAGACCAGACGTTATTGGTGGGGACAGAAACGGCTGGCATCTATCAGTCCGTGGATGGCGGCGTATCCTGGACGGCATTGAGCGCCGAATTAGCCGAGCAGAGTATCGATTGTCTGGCGATCGCACCCGCTGGCAATGCACTATTAGCGGGTACTGGCAGTGGGATTTATCTGTCCACGAATGGCGGAAATACTTGGGCGATGAGCGCGACCAGCCAATTAGCTGCGCTTTCGTTGGGGTTGGACACCACGGGTAGGGTGATCGCTGGGACCATCCAGTCTGGGATCTATCTTTCGGACAATGGTGGACAAAGTTGGCGCCAAGCGATGGACAATCTGGCCGCCCATACGCCGCCCGTGGTTGGACTGTCACCGCGCGGTGATTTTTTTGCGTTAGATAATGCGGGGACATTGGCTTATTCAACCGATCAAGGAACGCATTGGCAAGCGATCTCTGACGAGTTGGCCCCTGAAATTGTCGCCTTTGTCGTAACTGGCGACACCCAAACGACCATGTTCTATGGCCTGACCATCGAAGGCGAACTTTACCGCAAGCCCGATACTGGGACTTGGGAACTTTGTCTAGCTGCACCCACAGACGCGGCAAAATTCACGTTATTAACCGTTTCGCCCAATTTTGCGCAGGATCAGACGCTGGCCTTGGGTGACGAAGTCGGTCATATTTATCTTTGGCAAACAAACGATAGCCAGCCAAGTGCCGTAACCGTTGCCTGGCAGGATGAAGCACTGTTGCAACTGGCCTTTTCACCAGATTATGCCGCGGATCAGACGCTTTGTGTCGTCACAGCACAACGCAATGACCAAGGTAACTATCGTGTGCAACTCTGGCGTTCAACCGATAATACGCAGAGTTGGGCGAGTCTAGCTGAATTTCATACTGAATTGCCGGCTGTGACACTGGCTTGGCCGCTAGATCCAACGGAACAGGCGATCTTTCTGGCGACGCGCAACCGCGTGATCAAGCTCTTTACCCATCCCATCGAACAGCAATTTGTCTTTGAACAGAGTTTTCTGGAGGAGACGCTCAGCATCACAGCATTAGTGGCGCCGCAGGATTACGCCGAGCAGCCAACGCTCTACGCCGCGACAAATCAAGGTGCTTACCAGACACAGGACGGTGGGCAGACTTGGACCTTATTAGGCCAAGGCTTGGCAGGACGCATTGTTGTGGCGTTATTACCAGTCGCCAACGCAGCGTTATCGGCCGTGACGTTAGGCGGCGAAGTTTGGCATTTAGCGCTTTAGGATCTGTTGTAGATCTACATTTATCCTCTTTGCCCACCGCTTCTGTGACTAATTCCTCTTATCTGTTTGAACAATTCTTAGGGCTTGATCTAAGCCATATGGACGATCGGGCCCGCGAATACTTGACGCGCTTGCAATTGGATCACAAGGTAAAAATAACAGATAATCAGCTTTCAACCATCGACTTATCGCATGGCCAGCGCAAGCGATTGGCCTTGCAAACCGCCTATCTCGAAGACCGCCCGATCTATATCTTTGATGAATGGGCCGCCAGTCAGGATCCTGAATTTCGGGAAGTTTTTTACCGGCAACTTTTGCCCGAATTACGGCGACGTGGCAAACTAGTCATTGTAATCAGCCATGATGACCATTACTTTGATGTGGCGGACCGCCTGATCAAGCTGGACTTTGGGCAGATCGACCCTGGTCAGCTCGAACAGGCGGAGATCATGGACGTTTACGCTGCCTTAGCCGTGCCCGCCTAAAACAAAACGCTCGATGGAGGAACCAAGATGAAAATCATGCTCTATTACCCTTTTACAGAGGAGCAGATCCAAGCTTTTCGCGATCTGGCTAAAAAGTTAGGCAATCATGAGATTATCTATGTGGATGACGAAGAGGAAGGCCGCCGTTTTGCGTCGGATGTAGAGGTGATCTTAGGTTGGTTCTTACCCTCGGTCTGCGCCGCAGCGCCCAATTTACGCTGGATTCAGTCGTTTAGCGCGGGCATGGAAAAGTTTCTCTTTCCGGCGATCATCGAGCGCGATGAGGTGCAGATCAGCAATGTGGCTGGCCTTTACGCCAGCCAGGGCGCAGAGCATGCCTGGGCTTTGTTACTAGCCTTGACGCGCCAATTGCCATTGGCCGTGCAGAATAAAGAGCGCAAGTTGTGGGAGAGCAAGGAGGTCATCGAACTCACCGGCGGCACGCTTGGCTTGATCGGGCTGGGCGGCTTTGGCATCGAAATGGCCAAACGCGCCCAAGGTTACGATATGACCATTCTCGCCATCGACCCCATGCGCCGCGACAAACCGAATTATATTACCGAGTTGAAACCAGCAACGCGCGAGAATCTACACGATCTAATACGCCGCTCGGATGTTGTCATGACGGCTTGCCCGCTCACCCAGGAGACTTATCACCTGATTGGTCAAGCGGAACTGGCCCAGATGAAACCAACCGCCTACTTAATCAACGTCACGCGCGGTGGGATCGTCGATGAACCGGCGCTCACTGAAGTATTACAACAGGGTAAGATCGCCGGCGCGGGGCTGGATGTCACAGAGAAAGAACCGCTGGCGCAAGATAGCCCGCTCTGGGACGCGCCTAACTTGATCATCACGCCGCATCGCGCCGGGGCATCCCAACACCGCCCGCGTGCGATCTTCGAGTTCTTTATGCAAAATTTAGAGCGTTATCTGAAGGGTGAAAAGCCGCTGAATGTGATCGATAAGCGCAAGGGATTTTAACGTGATGAGTGATGAGTGATAAGTGAAGTAGAGGCAATATACGTCCTTAATCACCCATCACTCATCATTCCTCACCGCGCTTAATACCCAAGCCCCTTCAAATAATCCATCATCCGCTTGCTACGCTTCGCCTCGCTGATTGGGTCTTCGGCGCCGGGGATCGGTTCGCCTGGCACGGCGGTGACCCATCGATTGTAGCCGATCTCTTCGAGCACCTTGCGCACGCCCACAAAATCTACATTGGCAGCCTGGCCCACATCTACCCAAACCGGCAAGTGATACCCATCTGGGCGCTGGGAGGTCGAAGCATAATCTTGCAAGTGGACGTAATTCAATTGCTGACGAAAATCGCGCAGTGATGCCACGGCATCGTAGCCCCATAATTCCGCATGCGACACGTCGATACACAATTTGGCCTTATCGAGCAAGCTCATATAGTATTGCCAATCTTCCGTGCTATCGACCAACAGATTGGTGTGAATATGATAGCTCAGTTCCAGGCCGAACTGGGCGGCGTATTCGGCCCACAACTCCGCACCTTCGGCGGCCGCCCGCAGATCATCGTGGGTGACGGCGCGATTCGCGGGTTTTTCGCCGTTCATAAACATAAAACAATCTGCGCCCATTTCGCCGGCAAATTCGATCCGCCGCTTGTTCGCCTCGACATTTTCCCAATCGCGGTTATCTGGTGAACCACTAGCGGTATAGACCACCAACGGCAGCCCCACATTGTCACAGATACGGCGCAAACGCTGGGGCGTGCCCATCCAATCCAGTGAGAGCCGAGCTTCCCAACCGGCCCAACCGGCCTTTTTGAGTTCGGTGAGGGCACGCTCTAAATCTGGATTTTTCCAACGCAGGGTGCTATAGCTCAACTTAAATGCCATTGGTTTCTCCTTCGGTTTATAGTAGAATGAATCGGGTGTGATTAAGGCAACAAGGCAAGTATAACACAACAGCGGAAGGTGTACATGTCATCAATCGCGGGCTTGATCGTGATCTTGGGATCACCGAATGATGCACGGGGGAATTTAACGCCAATGGGGCAGCGGCGGGTGGCCAAGGGTTATGCGGAATATCGACGGTTGTGTCCCAGTAGCTGGAGAATTCTCTTGACTGGCGGTTTTGGCGCGCATTTTAACACAACCGATCAGCCGCATGCTTTTTACGCGCGGCAATTGCTGTTGGATTGGGGTGTACCGCCAATTGACATCGTTGAATTTGCCGAAAGCCGGCACACAGGAGAAGACGCGCTTTTGAGCAGTCCAATTGTCGAGCATTACGCGGTGCGGAATTTAATCGTGGTCACCTCAGACTTCCATCTGCCACGCGCAGAATTTATCTTTACGAAAATCTTCATCGCGTTCAATTTAGCCTTTGTCGCGGCGGAACATCTGGCCCTATGTAGCCAAGAAGAGCAGCAACGTTTGCTCGATCATGAGGCGCATGCCCTGAGCCATTTGCACGCAACCCGCCCTTCCTGCCAGTAAGCGGTTTGCGCAGCGCATGGCAAGGTATATAATAGAGTTGACTGTATGACTGTTTAATCACGACCGCTTAGTTTTATTGTGGAGATTTGCATGACCACGTCACTTTCAGAGCCACTTGTCGAAAAGATCCGTCAAAGTGTCAATTCGCAACGGTTAATTGATACCGCCGTCGCCCTAGTCGGAATTCCTAGCCCAACCCGTAGCGCCGGCGACGTGGCGGACAAATTAGCGGCGATCCTGACCCAAGATGGGTTCACGGTGGAACGCCCGGTGGCCGACTGGCCGGAAGCGCCTGCCGTGGTGGTGCGGTTTGATACCGGCAAGCCGGGGCGTATTTTACAATTTGATGGCCATCTGGACACCGTGCATCTACCGTTCGTGCCGCCGCGCGTGGAGAATGAGACGCTTTATGGGTCCGGCGCCTCTGACATGAAAGGTGGCATCGCCGCCTTTGTCGAAGCCTTGCGCGTGTTGCGCGATACGGATAGTCTGCCCGGCGGCAGTATCTTGCTCACGGCGCATGACCACCATGAGGGGCCGTGGGGTGATCGCCGCCAGGTGCATGCGTTTATCCGTGAAGGGTACACCGGCAATGCGGTGATGTTGCCTGAATATCTGGCCGACCGGCTGCCAATCGCCGGGCGCGGCATGATGATCTTCGAGGTGCGCATCGCGCGCGCGGGTGAACCGGTGCATGAGGTATTGCGCCCACCTAATTTGCCCGATGTGGTCAAGATTGGGGCAGAGTTAGTGACGCGTTTGCACACGTTGCATGACCAGATCAAAAGCAATAGCGCACCCTTCGCCGGCCATGATTCGGTCTTCGTTGGCAGCATGCAGGCCGGTGAAATTTATAACCAGGCGGCCACACTTTGCACGCTTAAAGGCACCCGACGTTGGGTGACACCAGGCAGCGCTGCCGATGTTAAGGCGGAATTCGAGGGATTGCTCAAGCAACTGGCCAGCGAAACTGGCACGCAGATCGACGTTGATTTCGAATTACAGGGGGAAGCTTTCCATATTGAGCCCGGCAACGCGATTGTCGCAGCCTTTCAGACCGCTTATACGGCGGTCACCGGCGCAGAATTGCCGATGGGCAACAAGCCATTTGTTGATGATGGCAATACCTATTGCGGCATCGCTGGCATTCCTGCGATCACCCACGGCCCGAACGCCACAGGTGCGCATACCCTGCATGAGGCAGCGCCGATTGCGGAATTAGTGCGGGTGGCCCAGGTCTATGCCTTGACCGCAATCGGCTATTGTGCCGGGTGATTAGAACTTAAGGAGAGCAGCAGATGGGACGGTATATTGACCCGCGGACAAATTTTGGCTTCAAACGGATTTTTGGACAGGAAGACAGCAAGGATATTTTAAAACAATTCTTGTTCGATGTGTTGGGGCTACTGCATCCGATTGCCGAGTTGAGCTACATTCCGGTCGAACAATTGCCGGCGTCACCGGAGGATCGGCGCGGGATTTACGATGTTTATTGTGTCGATGCCATTGGTCGGCGGTTCATTGTCGAAATGCAACAGGCGCATCAGAGCAACATTAAAGAGCGCGCGCTCTATTACAGCACCTTTGCCCTCACCTATCAAGCGCAAAAAGGCGCAGACTGGCAATTTAATCTCTTACCGGTCTATTGCATTGCCGTGCTCGACTTTCTCGTCATGGACAACGATAAACAATATCGACGCCACGTTCAACTGATGGATACGAACACAAAGACGATCTTCTATGACAAATTAACCTTTGTCTTTATTGAATTGTTGAAATTTGATCGGACCCTTGGCGAGTTGAACGAAGCCGACAAGTGGGTCTACTTGTTGAAATACATGCCTGAACTGCAAAACATCCCGGCGGAACTGGCCGGGGAACCGTTTACGAAGGCGTTTTCGATTGCCGAGGAAGCCGCCTTG
>JBBQBY010000211.1:0-11285 GCA_038318235.1 Caldilineales bacterium | reverse complement strand
AGTTCCGCGACAAATTCGTCGTATCGATCGGCGTGAATATAGACTCGCTGCACCGAGATGCACGATTGGCCCGCATATGAGAAACCGCCCCAGGCTACGCGGCTGGCCGCATAGGGAATGTCGGCATCATTATGTACAATGTTGCCGGCATTGCCACCCAACTCCAGCGTGACAAACTTCTGGCCGGCGCGCCGTTTGAGTTCCCAACCTACCGCTGGGCTGCCGGTAAAGGTGAGCAATTTGATACGGTTGTCCTCGACAAGCGGATTGGCGTCCTTGGTCTTGCACGGGATGACGGCGATGCCACCAGCGGGCCAACCGGCTTCCAAGATCAGTTGCGCCAACTTAAGCGCGCTGACCGGGGTTTGTGAGGCTGGACGCAAGATGATCGAGTTACCCGCTGCCAATGCCGGCGCCACTTTGTGCGCGACCAAATTGAGCGGGAAATTGAACGGCGCAATCCCCGCCACCGGGCCGCGCGGCACGCGGCGAATCTGGGCGGTGCGGCCTTCGTTGCCGGGCAACCAGTCTAGCGGTACAATTTCGCCGTAAATGCGCCGCGTCTCTTCGGCGGCCACTTTAAAGGTGAAAGAGGCTCGTTCTACCTCGGCGCGCGCCACCTTAATTGGCTTGCCCGCTTCGAGGGTGATCACGCGCGCTAATTCCTCTTTGTTTACCATAATCGCGTCGCTGACTTTTTCGAGCACTTCGCTGCGCTTCCAAGTGGGCAGCTTGCGCGTGATCGCAAACGCGGTCACCGCACTGGCAATCGCCTTTTCAATCTCCGCCGGTCCAGCCCGATGGACGATCGCCACCAAGGTATCATCATAAGGGCTGCGTACTTCGATGGCGTCGTTCGATTTGTGCGCCTGGCCGTCGATCAAGAAACCAAATTCGCCGAGTTCGGCTTTGCCTGTGCCATTGGCGCTGGCCGTGTGGTCGCTCGTGCTGCGCAGGCGTTCGATGGTGGGTGTGGTCATGCTTGACTCCTTCGTCATTACGCGGCTTTATCATCACTCGATGAAAAATTCAGCCGCAGATCTCTATGCTTTACCAGTTTTACCCTACCCTAACCCTCCCCAAACAGGGAGGGAACTGTATTTTTGTAGACGAACGATCAGTTCCTCCCCTGTTTGGGGGAGGTTAGGAGGGGGTAATCCTCCGCTTTCCAATTCCCCTGGCATCACCTATCAATCGGGGCGATGCCAGTCAAGTTTACATTGGATATAGCATACTCTAACCTGGTCGCGGATCAAAATCCGTCAGTTTCCTCACAGGGCGCAGCAAAGCGCAGTGAATGAATTCACCGCCTGCTATAAAAAACGTGTTGAAACACGTTAGGTCCATACGTGAACCCGTTTCGGGAGCCCCCTGGGCGGGGTTTTCTATAGCAGACGCCGAATCCGGGAGCCCATTGGGCGCGATGGGCTCCCGCCTTTAGGGCGCGGTGGGCTTTTTCTCCGGTTCACGGGCGAAGACACGGTCGTAGGCGGTGAGGGCAATGCCGCCCAGCCGCTCCGCCATCTGGCGATAGGCCGCGCGCCGGTAATCCCACTTCTTTTCGCGTTCAACCTGTTCCAGCCAATCACAAAGGTGAATGCGGATCAGATCTTCGTATTCGGCTTTGGAGAGCACAAATTCTTCGCCGGTGATGCGATGCAGGATTGGGTAGGGACCTTCAAATTTACCCAGTTGGGCGTCGAATGAACCGCGCTCCATAAAACAATTGGCAAAGGCGATCTTTTCCGCATAGTCGCCGATCAATGCCAACAATTCGGGTTGGCGCTCCATGGGCAGTGTAAAGCTTTGGAAACCCTGCGTCCCGTAGATCGAATGAAAAAGCGCCGCCCGACACATTTCATCGCTGCCGCCCCAGGCCTTCATGTCGTTATGGACGCTAATCGCATGGGCGAGATAGGTCTTATCCGAGTGATTAATATCGGCTGCACCCAACGAGATAATATAATTGGTGAGATCTTTAAATTTGGTTTCCATTCACGGGCTCCTTACATGTACGCGTATAGTGACCAAGCTTGGCGCTTACAACAAAATTGTTTAGGGTAGAATAATAGAAGGGATCGGCATTGTCAAAACGCAAAAACACGTATTGACAAAAAGAACATCTGTGCTATAATCTAAAACTAATCAAGCAGCCTATAAAAACAATTCGTTGGCAACAGGAGAGACCGAACATGGCACAAGAACAAATTGCGATCAACTTGCTTCGTCAACAATTCCGCCAATCACAGGAATGGCTTGAAGGGACATTGCAAGGCGTGACCGATGAGGTGGCTAATTATGTCCCGACGGGCAACCCGTGGCCGATTGCGGGTCAGATCGCGCATATTATCACGGGTCTGGATTTTTATTTCTTGAATATGACGCTTGGCAAAGAACCGTTGCCCCTGACGAGTTTTGCCGACAAGACGGGGTTGAGCGAGCCGCCGCCCATGCCTGGTGAGGCAGTAGAATGGGAACGCTACGTCAAAGTTGACTTGCCCGTAGCCTACGAATATTTGAAGGCGCTGTTTAACGAGATCGATGATTATTTTGCGCCGTTACAAGACAGCGACTTAGCGCGTGAAATTGATATGGGTTCGATGGGCATGCAGACGCTTGCCAGCACGGTCAACTATATGATCTGGCACAATGCGGTACATATGGGTGAGATTTCTTGTATCAAGGGGTTGCAGGGGTTGAAGGGGTATCCATTTTAGGCAGGGCGGCCTCACCCCCCGGCCCCCTCTCCTGAATCAAAGGGCTGAGTTCAGAAGAGGGGGAGCAGAACAACTGCTCTGGCAGGTCTCCCCTCTTCTGAAACGGCCCTATCGTTCAGGAGAGGGGCCGGGGGTGAGGTCGTATTGGCTCTGCTAATCCAATATGCTTAACGGATCTTCCAGATAACCAACCAATGTCTGCAAGAACTGCGCCGCCCGCGCCCCATCGACCACACGATGATCGCAGGAAAGCATCAAAGTCGTCATCGGCTGGACCGCCGGTTGACCGTTGATTGGCACCACGCGGTCGGCAATGCGGCCAATCGCCAGAATGGCGGCTTGTGGTGGGTTGACAATCGCGTTAAAACTGTCAATGCCATACATGCCGAGGTTGCTAATCGTAAAGGTGCCATTGCTCATATCGGCCGGGGTTAATTTGCCCGCTTGCGCCCGCTCGACGACTTCGGCGCGCCGCGTCGCAATGGCGGCCAAGCCAAGCTGATCGGCGCGCGGCACCACCGGCACCAATAAGCCTTCTTCGACCGCAACGGCCAGCCCAACATTGATCTCGGCGTTTAATACAATGTTTTCGTCGATCCAACTGGCATTCACCCGTGGATGGCTGCGTAAGGCCGTCGCCACAAGCTTGACCAACAAGTCGGTATAGGTGATCTTGGCTTTGGCGCGCGCCTGAACTGTTTCGCGCCAGCGCACCAATTGGCTGGCGTTGGCTTCGCGCGCCAGATAAAAATGCGGCACGGTTGTCCAGCTTTGTTGCAAGCGTTGCGCCATGATCTTCCACGGCCGGCTCATCGTAAATGGCGTCGTTGATTGGGCGCTCGGTTGAATTGGCGCAGCCATTGGTTCGCTGGACGTTGCCGTTGGTACCGTTGGTTGGACTGGCTGGACGGCAGGTTTTTGTTCGGCGGCCAGCAGATCGGCGGCTAACACCGCGCCGTCGGGGCCGCTGCCTTTAATCGTAGCCAGGTCAAGGTTCTGTTCACTGGCTAAACGTTTGGCTTTCGGCGAAGCCGGAATCCGCCCGCTGGCATTGGGCATGGGTGCTTTGTCGCGAATTGCAAGATAGGCCAGCACATCTTCTTTTTGAATCTTGCCCGTTACGCCAGCTTTCACCTGGCTGAGGTCTACATTGTGTTCCGTGGCCAGCCGCATCGCAACCGGTGTAGCCGAGACCATGCCATTGGTCGCGGCCGTCACCGGTGCCGGGCTACTTGGAATCGTGGTTGTCTGAGTGACAGCCGCCGGTGCGGGCGCGCTAGCCGTTGTCTGGCGGGCGGCTATTTCTGCGGGCGTCAGGATCATGGCAATCGCCTGCCCGACGGGTACCTCGTCGCCCACCTTGGCTGTGATTTGCGTCAAAATGCCCGTGGCATTCGCCTCAATTTCTACATCAGTCTTGTCTGTGGCGACCGTCATCAACGGCTCGCCCTTTGTCACTGCATCGCCCTCATTTTTGAGCCAGGCCAGCAGCGTGCCGGTCTCTTGCGCCATGCCCAGCGCGGGCATGATGACTTCTTTTGCCAAGAAAGCCTCCTTAATGGTTAACGATAAATGGTTAATGCTGAATGATTAACCGTTAATCATTCAGCATTAACCATTTATAATTTATTGCAAAGCATCTTCGCCATCTCGACCACGCCCTGCGGCATGGGCACCGTGACATCTTCGAGCACGGGCGAGAAAGGCACCGGGACGTTCATCGCCCCCATGCGCTTGACCGGCGCGTCCAGATAGTAGAAGGCGCCATCGGCGATCACCGAGGCCATTTCGGCGGTGACGCCATATTGTTCGTAGCCTTCATCGATGATAATCGCGCGGCTGGTCTTTTTGGCTGAATCGATCAACGTCTGCTTGTCGAGCGGCGTAGTGGTGCGTGGATCGACGACTTCGGCGCTGATGCCAATTTCGGCCAGCATCGTGGCGGCTTCCAGGGCCACTTGCACCATGCTGCTCGTCGCCACCAGTGTAATATCCGTGCCTTCGCGCTTAATATCGGCCACGCCGAAGGGAATCAAATATTCACCTTCTGGTACAGGCCCTTTGAGCTGATAGAGCATCTTGTCTTCAAAAATCGCGACCGGATTATCGTTGCGGATCGCGCTTTTCATCAAGCCTTTGGCGTCGTAGGGGGTCGAAGGAATCGCCACAATCAGGCCGGGCACGTGGCTGAACCAGGCATGCAGCGATTGTGAATGTTGGGCAGCCGAACGGCGGGTTGCGCCCAAGGTGGTGCGCAAGACCATTGGCACCTTGAGCTTGCCGCCCGACATGTAATGCGTCTTGGCGGCCTGGTTGACCATTTGGTCCATGGTCAGCGTGATAAAATCACCGAACATGATGTCAATAATCGGGCGCATGCCGGTGATCGCCGCGCCAACGCCCAAACCAGCAATCCCGGCTTCGGAGATGGGCGAGTCGATCACGCGCTGCGGGCCAAATTCCTCCACTAGCCCGACCAATACTTTGAAGACCGTGCCCGCTTCGGCAACATCTTCGCCCATGATGAAGACGCTCGGATCGCGACGCATCTCCTCGGCAATCGCCTCGCGGATCGCTTCAGAAAAGGTGATGATGCGCTCGTTTGCATTGGGTTTAGGCGTAGACATTTTCGGTCACCTCAGACACTTCAGGGAAGGGCGCATTGAGCGCAAATTCAACCGCGGCGGCCACTTCCGCCTGCACATCCTCTTCGATTTGACCGAAGATCGTGGCTTCGGCTAGCCCAGCTTCAACCATCCACGCGGCTAAATTTTTCAAGGGATCGCGCTCGGTTTTCCACAAGGTCTCTTCGTCTTTCGACCGATAATACTCACGGTTGACATCACCCACATGGTGGCCCAGGAAGCGGTAGGTCTGGCAGAGTAAAAAGGCGGGCCCTTCGCCCTGGCGCGAGCGTTCCACCAGCCGCAACATAGTTGAGTAAACCTCGCGCACGTCTTGACCGTTGACTTCTTCGGCATGGATGCCAAACGCTTCGGCGCGCGCTTTTAAGCTGCCTGCCGCGGTTTCGCGGTTATGTGTGTACTCGTTATAGAGATTGTTTTCGCAGACATAGATCACCGGGAGCTTCCACAATTGCGCCATGTTCATGGTTTCGTAGAGCAAGCCCTGGCCTAACGCGCCATCGCCAAAAAAGCAGATGGCGACCTGATCCGTGCCGCGCATTTTGATCGACAGGCCCGCCCCCGTGGCAATGCCCGCGCTGCCACCAACAATCGCATTCGCGCCCAAGTTACCCGTATCTTGGTCGGCGATGTGCATGGAGCCGCCTTTGCCACGACAGTAACCGGCCTCTTTGCCCAAGAGCTCGGCAAACATACGGTCAAGCGATGCACCCTTAGCCACACAATGGCCGTGGCCCCGATGTGTGCTCGTAATGTAATCTTCACGACGCAGGGCTTCACAGACACCGACTGCGACGGCTTCTTCACCTATGTATAGGTGGGTCAGCCCCGGCATTTTGCGGCTAAAATAAAGTTCGTTGGCATTTTCCTCAAACGAGCGAATCTTGCACATCTGTTCGTACATGTGCAGCCACTGCTCGCGATCGACAGAGTCGTAATCGAATTCAGTTGATTGAGTCATATCTGACTTTCTAGATTTTATAAATGAATGTTGAAGAAGGGTTTGAAGGATTATACACAGGAAAGGTGACAATGATCAAATCAACAACTCACCCCACCCTAACCCTCCCCAAAACAGGGAGGGGACTGATTGGTAAACAGATGAGTTCGCTTCTTCTATCCGACCAATGGCTCCCTCCCTACCTAGGGGAGGGCTGGGGTATCCCACTAACCGCCTATACACCAATCATGCGCGCCGGGCAAAGCCCATCCCTTAAGCACCGTTAACATCCTGCTAAAACTTGGTTAGTGAACGCTTTCACGTTTACCGCCCGCCCAATCATAAAATTACCGGTTTTTCCCTCTTGAATGTGCTCTGTGATTATGGTAACTTATTGCCCAGTGCTGTAACAGCCAGCACGAGATAAATAACACAGGTTGCGCATGAGGATCGCCGCCATCTCTGGCGGCAGCCGGCCAGGATGCCAGCGTTCCAGGGGAGCCTGCGTAACCCGCGCAAATAAAATAAAAATGGCGAGCAGGGCTGCCACCCAACTCGCCTTAGCTGTCGATTGTCCGCCTAACCAGCCAACACTCGCCGCCGTTGTGATCATAGCACGAACGCGACCGGAGGGCAAGTTTTGTCATTTCGCCTCTACGCGCCCAAACGTGGGAGAAAGTGATCACAATATGTGTAAACGATTGAACATCCTCGCCCAACACAGCCCTACTTGTTATGTCGCCCAATGTGAACACGGCACCGTCCATCTGTGCGGGGAAAATATTAGCATCCACTTGCAGGTAAACGATTTTCTTAGCCTCACCGACACAATTTCTACGGTAAGGGTCAACCAGTCAGACGCGAATGGTAAGCTGCGATTGGGCATTGGCCGCGTAACGCTAGAATTGTTGCCTGATGACTATCGTCCGCTCGGCGACCTCATGGAGCAAGCGGCAATGCAATTGTCAGTAGCGGCTGTCCCTGTTCTAGAATACGGTGCCCAATCCTTCCTGTTCAACACCAAACAATGCTTAAACTAATCAAGCGGCCGAGCTGACTGTTGGCGACGCGCCGGCCTCACTTTCGGCGCGGCTATTTTTCTGAAGGATACACGTGGTTCGCTAATGAGACCGGCACTTCACGTTGCAACGTGCGGCCATGACCAATCTGCAGGCTCGCGCAGGGCGAAAGTGCCAGTCTCATTTTGACCGAAGATACTGATCTAATCGACTTTAATCCGGAGATTTTCATGAACTACACAGGCCCCAAAGTAAGAATCGCTCGCCGGCTTGGCATTGCGTTTACACCCAAGGCGGCACGCATTATGGAAAAGAAACCCCATCCGCCTGGGCAGCATGGCAAGGATGGCAAACCATACAAAAAGGTCTCTGAATATGGGCGGCAACTGTTGGAGAAACAGCGTCTGCGCGCCCAGTACAACATCCATGAATGCCAGATGGAAAATTATGTCGAGCGCGCCGTGAAACGGCAAGGCGTCTCTGGTGATACCTTGCTCCAAATCTTAGAGACGCGGCTGGATGCGTTTGTCCTGCGCGCCGGCTTGGCGACGACGATCTATGCTGCCCGTCAATTTGTCAGCCATGGTCACCTTTTGGTCGATGGCCAACGTGTTGATCTGCCCGCCTACGAACTGAAGATCGGGCAGATGGTGGCCGTTAAACCGGTCAGCCGCCCACTGCCCGGCTTTCAGATGGCCGTTGCCAACGCTAATCCACCCAGCTACATTACGCTGAACAAGGCTGACGTGGCCGCGCAACTGCTGCGCCTGCCTGCCCGCATCGATATTCCCGTCATCTGTGATGTGCAGTTAGTGATTGAATATTACTCACGGTAGGTCAACGCATGAAACAAGCACCCCAAGCATCCGAACCAACGATTAGCCGGCTCGCCTATTACCTGCGCGCGGTCTCACACCTGGCCGCTACGGGCTGCATGCTCGTCTCGTCACAGATATTGGCGACGCGCCTCGGCGTGTCATCCGCCCAGGTGCGCAAAGATCTCTCGTGTTTTGGTGAATTTGGCACGCAAGCTCAGGGCTACCCTGTGCTGGCCCTGCGCGACCAATTGTTGAGCATCCTGCATGTCGATCACTTTTGGCCAGTGGCTGTGGTGGGCGCAGGCAAAGTGGGCAGGCATTGGCCGGTTATGATGGCCTGCGCACGCGCGGCTTTCGCATTACGGCGCTCTTTGATAACGATGTTGCTAAGATCGGTCAGGCTGTTGGCAAGCTGCGCATTCGTAGCACCGGCAACATGAACGGTTATCTGCAACAACAAGGCATTGAACTGGTGATCCTGACCGTGCCGGCCGATCAGGCCCAGGCGGTGGCGGAGCAAGTGGTGGCGGCTGGGGTGCGTGCGATCCTTCAACTATAGACCGCTTGATCTGAACTTGCCACCCGCGATCATCGTGGAAAATGTAGACCCGGTGATTCATTTGCAACGCATGACCTTCCGGCTGCGGCAACCCGATTGGCTGCTGGCCAACGGTTCCGCGGAAATGCAGGGGGACGCCAGCGCGGTTGCTGGCAAACTGCGTGACAAGTGCCTTGTACAGATCAAACGCAAGCCATCCGTCGCCGCACTGCCAGTTGTTCATAACGGATTGATCTGATATGGTTCACCGGCAACATCGGCTTTCATCAAAGCGGGCAATATAATCACGGGCTTGGCGATAATGGCGCATTTGCAGATTGAGCCGCCCATATAAGCCCTGCGCATCGTCGGCCAGTTGACGGGTCAGCCAGCCGCGGCGAGGGCGGCGATTGCGCGCTTTGAAAATACGTTAGCCACGCTGAAAAAGCTGGCTACCCCTGAAACCAAAGCCCAAAGCGTCGCGGTGCTGTGGGCGTCTATCTGGCGCTGCTCGGTGGTCCATTTTTCCTCTTGCGGCTACGAAGGACACGGTCATGACCACGCAAACTGAACTTTTTACAACCTATCAGATCGGCGCTAAGGAGGCAACCGCACGGCCCGAGGCTGCATTGCGCGCCCAGGCTGTCCAGGCCAGTTATGGCAAACGCGCCATCTTGGCCGAAGTCGATCTGCACGTGCCGCGCGGGGTGGTGACGGCGTTGGTCGGGCCAAACGGTTCTGGCAAATCGACGCTGCTTAAGGTTTGCACAAAATTGTTGGCCCCACGCGGCGGCACAGTCGTGCTCGACGGCCAAAATATCGCGCAATTGGGCACGCGTGAGATGGCAAAACGGTTGGCGATCTTACCCCAAGGCCCGGTCGCCCCTGCCAACCTGACTGTGCGCGATCTGGTCGAGCAGGGCCGTTATGCACAGGTGGGGCCGTTCTGCATGTTGCGCCACCAGGATCACGCCGCGATCGCGCTCGTTGGCTTGACGGCGTTTGCCGACCGCGACGTGGACACGCTTTCGGGCGGCGAACGGCAGCGCGCGTGGCTGGCGCTGGCCTTGACGCAGGAAACGGCAATCCTAGCCCTGGACGAACCGACGACCTTTCTCGACATCGGCCACCAATTGGAAGTGCTCGAATTGGTGACCGAATTGAACCAGCAGCAGGGATTAACGGTATTGATGGTGCTGCATCATCTGAACCATGCAGCGTCGTTTTCGGATCACATAGTGGTGTTCAATCACGGGCAGATCGTGGCCGCGGGCGCGCCGTCGTCGATTTTGTAGCCAGATCTGTTGCATGATGTCTTCGGCGTGACGGCGTCTGTGATCAGTGATCCGCAGTCAGGCAAGCCAGTGATCGTGGCGCATAGTTCCGCTGCGCTGCACAGACGAAAACAAGTTGAACCGTCATAAAAATGGAGAAAAAACAGATGACTGTGGCATCCCCTGGCAAGAACTGACCCACACCGTTGGTCAGGTGGTCGGCCAGACGCAACAGGCCGACGCGCTCGTCAAAGCAGTCGAGGATCGTTTTGTGAAAACCCGCGCCGAACACCCCGAATTCGTGGGGGCCAGCGCGATCGTGGCGACCCCATACGAGGGCATCTGGGTCTATGGCCGCGAGGATGTGCGCGGCCGGTTGCTCACCGCATTGGGCTTCAAACTGCCCGCCGATCTTGACGAGATCACCGGCACGGAATTTGGCGGCAACGTCAGCCTAGAGCGCGCCGACTTGCTCAATGTGGACGTGATCATCTGGCTGGATGCGAATGAGGCCAAAGGGCCACTGGGTGGACCTTTGTACGCCAGCTTGGACGTACACACAAAAGGCCACAAAGTTTTCCTCAGCAGCTATGACGATCCGTTGGGCGGTGCCACCTCGTTCGTAAGCGTGCTCAGCCTGCCCTTTCTGCTTGATGGATTGGTCCCGCAACTTGCCGAAAAGATCGCTGGCAGCCAATAAGTCTGATCGTATCGATCCGATTGGGGTTGCCCATAGGCATGGTGACGGCACTGTTGGGTACCCCATTTTTTCTCTATATGCTATTGCAGAGTAAGGCATGATGCTATTGCAGAGTAAGGCATGCGCTGGGTGATGAGTGAGGTGAAGGAAAGTTTTAGGCTTCTAACCGATCGACATCAATGCCAAGCGTTGTGGCGTTACGGGCAAGTTGGCGGTCGGCAGTGATCAACTGAAGTCGCGCCAAGCTAGCCGCTGCAAGATGAAGCGCATCCGGTATTTTTAACGGTAGATCGAAACGAGCAATCAATGTTCTGGCGAGATGATAGACATCAGAATGTAAGCCCTGCGGAGTTTACTTTGCTTAATCCAATGATTTGACCGTACTTAAATTCGCATGATGACGTTGTTTAATCGATTGCTTTGGCCGCACCACACTATGCCAACGTTTAATTCGTCAAAATTAGGCGTTTAAACACAAAATTTTCGTGCTACACTGGTTTTGCTCGCTGATCTCGTGGGAAAGTGGCAAGTTGGAAAAGATGATGAAAAAAGTCGCCGTGCAATCGACCGCGTCTTTTGGCGCATCGCTCATTGTGCTGGCGCGAAGGGTCACGATACCTAATTTATCCGGCTG
>JBBQBY010000210.1:0-11342 GCA_038318235.1 Caldilineales bacterium | reverse complement strand
CACACTCAATCACGCAGTGGATTCCTCTGCCTGGTGGGTGACCTGTCTACTCTTTGCACGCAACGCCCCCGAACAAAACCCGATTGAAGACATTTGGTTGAAAGGCAAACAGTTTATTCGCAAAAATTGGCACCTCTGTGATCGTTTCAGTTCGGTCAAGGCACTCTTTCTGGACGCAATTCAAAATCGCTTTTTCGATTTCCCTAAACTTCATATGTATGCTTGATTTCGGAAATCATTTGGGATTGCTATACCTTCTCTTCCTTGGCATAGGCCATGATGTCGCTTGGCATCGCCGACAGATCGGGCGGAGCGCCACTGGTGAGCATGAGCGTTAATTTGGTATTGAACTGGTCATACGGCACCAAGGTTACATTTACCTTGCTGCCGGGATGGGTCTCGGCAAATTTGGCGGTCTGGTCTTGCAGCGCCTTGTCTAATTCGGGGCTGATATTCCAGGCCAGCAGGTTAATTTCACCGCCGGTTGCGCCGCCCGCCGTAGCCGCCGCTGGTGCAACCGGCGTACAGGCTGTCAAGCTGAGGACGATCACCAATACCCGGGTAACAAATCGTTTGTTCATCGCTATGCTCTCCTTTGGTTAGATGCATCACAGAAAAGGCACCGGTATCTGCACGTTTAGCCAACCGCTTCCAGGCTTAGGTGCAGAAGTAGGAAGTTAGAACAAGGTTGGCTCACGGCTACCAGGCCGTAGTGGGATCGATAAAACACGAAGAGTAGGGGCGAGGCATGACCAGCCGATCAAGGGCTACCCAAGTGAAGTTGGTCATGCCTCGCCCCTACCATTACCCCGCCCGAAACCAGACGCGCATCTCGCCCGGCGCGCGGTTATCCCAGGTGCAGTAGGGAACGGCTATCACGTCAATCGATTCGCTTGCCGACGGTTGGTTGCGGCGGTAGAGGGTGTCGCTGCTCCAATCATCATCTTTGATCAGGCTGCCGGTGCCGCGCAACACGGTCACGCCACCGAGCAATTCGGGGTGATATTCGGCGGTGAATTGCGCGACTTGCGCCGGATCGAGCGCGATGCGATCAAGGCCGATGTTGCCATTGTCCACACCTTCCATGCAGTAGACAATTGGCCCGCGTTGTAACGCCAGGCGACCTTGCATCTGGCGCACGGCGGGGTGTGCCCATACCGTCTGCACGGGCATGGCTAAGTTCAAATCAATTTTGTCAGCGGCCCGCCATGTGCGCGTGATCGCCACATAACCATTGACGGGCGGCATATCAAACTTGAGTGGCGCGCCATTGACTAGAATCGTCCACTGGTCACACCAACTGGGCATGCGCAGATAGAGCGTAAACGGTCGTATCTGGTCAAGGTTCAGCGTCAGTGTGATCTGGCCGTCCCACGGATATTGCGTGGTCTGGCGCACGGTTACGTTTTGATTGTTGATCGACATTGTTGCTGTGCTTTGTGCATATAAATGCACCCAAAGCGCGTGGTCACCGGTCGAATAGAGATAGTTACCCACACTCGCCAGAATGCGACCCAGATTCGGTGGGCAACACGGACAAGCAAACCAGGGCACGCGATGATGGTCGCCAGCGCTGGCCAGTGGATTGTCATAGAAAAAATGTTTGCCGTCGAGCGCAACTCCGCTCATAAAGCCATTGTAGAGCGTCTGCTCGATGATGTCGGCATATTTCCCATCGCCAGCAAACTGCAACAGCCGTTCGTTCCACATGATCAACGCAATCGCTGCACAGGTCTCGGCGTAGGCGGTCTCATCGGGCAGATCATAATCGGTGGTGAAACCCTCATTGCGATGCGAAGGGCCGAGACCACCGGTGAGATAGAGGCGTTGATGCACCAAATTGCCCCAAAGGCGTTCGCAAGTCTCCAGCAGGCTGGCATCCTCGAATTCATGCGCTAAATCCGCCACACCAGCCATGAGATACATGGCGCGCACGGCATGACCAACCACTTTGGTCTGCTCGCGGATCGGCAGATGGGCCTGACAATATTCGTAGTTCTTGGCCCAAAAAGCTTTGGGATCGTCGCCGCGCGCGATGGCTTCGACGTCGTAATAGTGCGGATTGGGCTGGCCGCGTTCATCCACAAAATACTTGGCAAGGTTCAAATAACGCCTTTCACCGGTCGCATGGTAGAGGCGCACCAACGCTAATTCGAGTTCGGGATGGCCAGGATAGCCATGCTTTTTCTCTGGCTCCGGGCCAAATAACGCGTCGATGTGGTCAGCGTAGCGGCAGAGCGCATCCAGCAATTTCCGGTTACCCGTCGCCTGATAATGCGCCACTGCACCTTCGATCAAGTGACCGGCACAGTACATTTCGTGCCAGTCGCGCAAATTTTTCCAGCGCAGTTCTGGTTGAATTTGCGTGAAATGGGTATTCAGATAGCCGTCTGGTTGCTGTGCCTTGATAATACGGTCGGCCAGGCTATCGACGAGCGCGGCCAGATCGGGATCATGCTGGTTGACCAATGCATAGGATGCGGCTTCGATCCACTTGGCTGGGTCGGAATCGCCGAAAATCTCGACAATCGGTGAGGGGACTTTACGCGTAAAATTAAGGTCGAACGCCCCGTTGCGGCCCGTGTCTTCCAACATTTGATACATGTGTGGGATCGTCACCGTGCGGTTGATCGCTTGGCGTGGCGCCCAGAAGGGATCGTCGAAGGTGATGTGGGTAAAAGGGACGGGAGTGAGTTGGCGTTTTACAGATTGAATGGTCATAAGTTTACTGTCCATGTTTTGATACTGTAGTATCATTGTGATACTATATTTTTATGCCGAGAAAAGTTCGTGAGTTGATTGCTGATCTAAAACGTGTGGGATTTGTCGATCGCGGTGGGAGGGGTAGTCATCGCAATTTTTTGCATACGAAAGGTGTGCCGGATTACGATTTCTGGCAAGCAAGGCGACGATGCGAAACCCTATCAGGAGCGAGCAGTTCGCCAGGCAATTGAGGAGGTTAACCAATGAAACTTTCGGATCGTTATTTGAAAATTGTCGAGTGGAGCGAAGAAGATAATTGTTACGTAGGGCGTTGCCCTGGCCTGATGTCAGGTGGTGTACATGGCATGGACGAAGTCGCTGTGTACCGAGAACTCTGTGAAGTTGTCGAGGAGTGGATTCAGATCTGGCAAAAAGAAGGAACACCATTGCCCGCCTTTACGGCTCCCAAAGCATATAGCGGAAAATTTATGTTGCGCGTACCACCTGAACTGCATGAGCGGCTGGCCGTGCGGGCGCTTGTGGATGGTGATAGTTTAAACAATTATTGCAAGAAAGTCTTGGAGAAAGCTGTGGGTAAACTCCAGATTGCGATTCGCGGTAGGCTGGAGGCGCCGGCCAAGCGCCAAGGTGTGGGGCTAGCGGTGGCGCGCAACTTGCTCGAGACGCAGGGTGGTACACTGGCGATTGAAACAGCGTCCGGCCAATGGCAGGCCTGCATTGACTTGCCCCTGGCCGATACAGCCACCATCTTAGTCTTGGGCAAAGGCACCCCGCCATAACTTTCCGGTGCGGTGGCCATCATCTCGCTAAAACCGACAATCAAATTTAGCGGTGTGCGTAATTCGTGGCTGACGTTGGCGACAAAGTCAGATTTGAAGCGATAAGCCTTCTCCGCCGCTTCCTGGGTGAAGATCAGCGTCTGGTTGGTGCGCTCTAACCGTGAATAGGCAATGTCCAGACTCTGCAAAACCCGCTGTAACTCCGCCCGATGGGCGCGCTTCCTCGGCACTTTTCTGGGCATGAATTGACATGTTCAGCGCCCAAGCCAGGGCCGTGAACAACCGGCGCGCGCTGAGCCAGGTGGTCAGCGCCGTAATCAGGATCAGGCAAAGCGGCGGGGTCAACGCGGCCAACGGCAGCTGGTAAGCCACCCCAATCGCCACCGCCAGCCCGCCCACGAGCAGCGTCGCCAGCCAGGTGATGCGTGGGTTTGTCAACACCGCCACCACCAAAATCACCTGTAGATAAAGATAGAGTACGCTGCTATTGTGATAGGCCAGGACAATCGTCGTGACCAGCGCCGTCAGGCCAATTAAGTAGCTGGCAATCGCCAGCCGCAGCTTTTGCCCATGCAGATGAAAGCTGAGGACACCCGTACCGAGGATCAACGCTAGGGCTAGATAGGCATAATGGACATATGCCGGCGTGAAAAGCACCACAAAAGCCACCCAGCCCCAGGTCACTGCCACTGTTGTGGGCAAGAGGATCTGTAGGGTATCGCGCACTAAATCTTCAAACATGGCGCTCGTCTGTTCGCGCTGCTCAGCACTTGCTTGCATGATGCTCCTGCTCAATCCTCATCTTCGGCCTTGATCACAATGCCCAGCAAACTTGCCACATACGCCGCCTGAAAATGGTCCATAATCGCCCCTGGTAGTTCACGGACGCCAACTTTCAGCCCCTCGATCTTTGAGCTGCGAAAATCGGTGCCCGTTAGCGTGGTGTGCGACATTTCGGCGTTGCTTAAATCGCACTTCACAAAGCGCACGCCTGCCAAATTCGCGCCCTGGAAGTCGGCATTGGCAAAGTTACATTGCTCGAAGCAGACGGCCTTCAATGTGGCAAAGCGAAATTGGGCGAGTGTGCCAATGCAGTCGCGCAACAGCACATCTTGAAAATGCGCCTCGATCGCTTTAAAGCCCGTCATACGGCAGCCAAGCAGCTCCACGCGCTGGAGCACGGCTCTTTCCCAGACCGCATTGGCCAGATCACAATTTTCCAAGCGTAGATCGCTCAACTTGGGGGCCAGGAAGCGCGTCTGTTCCAAACTCACTTGCTTGAACCAGGAACCTTTGAAGCGGATATGCTCCGCCGTCTGATCCGCCAAATTCTGATTGGTTAAGCGCACATGGCTATATTCGCCCTCATCCTGGATTTGCTCATCTGGCGCGAAAGCTGAATCTAGGTTTTTGGACAGTAGAGGAGGGTGAATTATGCTGCGATGCTTTGGATGGCTCATATTGGGGCTCGGTCGTTATTCATGCTGGTGCTTCAAGGTTGGCCTCTGTCCTGCTGCCGCGGCAGCAGGACAGAGGCCAACCTTGTTTTATCGATCCGTTAGGGCCGCGTTAAAAAATAGATCGCTGCGCCGCCGGCGACTAAGTGCATGATCTCCAAAAATAGGATCATCAGCATGGGCGCGCCGACCAGCGAGAAGGGGCTAAAGGCCATCAGAATCAGCACAATGACGGCCACAATCGTGAACTAACGGTTGGGCGCCGCCGTCAAGCGGCTTAAAATGGTATAACCAAGCGTACCCACCAAAATGCCTACCGCTGACATCAAAACGACCGGCCCTAACGTGAGCGGCGTGCCCATTGGCGTGATCACCGAGCTCGGAAAAGCCCCAAGCGCCGAACCAATGAAAAACAGGATCGCGTTGACAATCGCGGCAATCACCACGGCGATAAGCCCATTGCGCCAGATGACGCCGAGACCTGGTTTGGTTGGGGAAACTGCATTTGACATAGTATTTTTCTCCTCTTGAATGTAGACGGTGGATGAATTCACCGCCTGTTCCACAAAACGTATTATGTATTTTAAGCCTGCCCGTTAAGGATAGCCTAAGACAAAGCGGTTACACAGAGGACGCAGAGAATTCACAGAGGAACAATAGATTTTTTTCTACTGTTGTTCCTCTGTGTGCTCTGTGAATTCTCTGCGCTCTCTGTGTAACCGCTCTTTTTTGCGCAACATAAATTGTAACTAGCAAGTCCCACCCGCGCCCAAGCCCCACCCTAACCCTCCCCAGGGAGGGGACCGTGAAGGGGAGGATGAAAATGTTTCTTTTGCCCCTCGATGCAAATCCACCCCGTGATTATCCCCTCCCTGGGGAGGGTTAGGGTGGGGCTGCTTAGTCGTTACCATAAGTTCATCATTTAATTCAGCCATGCGGCGTCTGCATTCTCAAACCCTGGCGCTGCCAATACTGACCCGGCGCGGCGCGCTGAGCCGATCGTGCCGGCCGCGAAAGTAGGGTTCGACTTCGGCGGGCGTCAACAAGGCAACCGTAGAAAAGCCAACTGCCTGCAACTGTTGCACCAAACATTCTGGCTCAATGCGCGTGCGCCACGGTTCACCCTGGGCCGCCGCTACCTCGGCCAGCGTTGGCCGTCCTGTACTGTCGCGCTGCAGTGCAGAATCGGGTGACGCAAAGGTGAAGACAATTTCACTGGAGCGCGGCAGGGCAACCACAAAACGCAACACGGCATCAATCGCCTCTGCGCTTAGATACATCATCACGCCCAGCCAGGCCACAAAGGTCGGTTGGCCGGGATCAAAGCGGCTGGCGCGCAAGCCATCCCGCAGCGAGGTGACCTCAAAGTCGATCTCCACAAATTCGAGATTGGCCGGGATGGGGATGCCCGCCGCGGCCAATTGCTCGCGCTTGGTGCGTTGGCTGGCCGGGTGATCAATTTCAAAGATCCGCAGCCCGTTGGTCCAAGCGGGTTGTCGATAGGCAAATGTGTCGAAGCCTGCGCCCAGCATGAGATATTGGCGGATACCGCGCCGCATTGCCGCGGCCAGGCGATCCTCGGCGTAGCGACTGCGCATGACGATATGCGCGCGCAAGGCGTTCTGCCCCGGCGTCTGAAAATATTCGGGATGGGTATGCATCTGGCTGAGGGTGGCCAGATCGAGCAACTGGGCGGCAATCGGGTCATCCAGAATTTTTGGATCGCCATCCAGGATCTGATGGACCGCCCGCAGCGTTGTCACCCCAATCGCCGTATTACTGGAACGCCGTTCTAACATCGTCATTGCGCTTTACCTCTCTTACAAATATAACCGAAAAGGCGTCATGGTCGAGCGGACAAAGCCCGCACGCACATAGAATTGCATAGCCGCCTGATTCGTGTTGTCGGTGAGTAAAGTGATCCGGGAACAATTCGCCGCCCGCGCCTCGGTAATTGCATGGCGCAGCAATTGTTCGCCAATCCCACGGCCGCGTTGATCGGGATGCACGACCATGTCTTCCAACCAGGCGACGCGCCCCCCTTCGGCTGTACTGATCGTAAAGAGCAGGCTGACCATACCAACCACGCGATTTTCTTGTCGCGCACAGTAGATCCGGCCAACGGCTGGCTGTTCAACGATCAGTTGCAAGCCGCGTTGCTGTTTGGCTAAATCGGGGGTGAAATCGGCTTCTTGCGCAAACAAAATGGTCAACAACGCAACGAGCGCTGGGATGTCTTCCAGGGTGGCGGGTGAAATAAGTGGCATCATAGGGTAGCGGATCTTTGGATTGGACGGCTATTAGGTGACCAGCCCTCTGTTTTCGAGGATGCCGACCATTTGGAGCCAAGGTGGATCTGGAAAAGGGTTGCGTTCCAGCCGCATGCCAAGCTTGCGCATCACAGCCTGCGAAGCGAGATTATCATATTCCGTTGTCGCAATCATCCGCTTCAAGCGTAACTGTGTAAAGGCATGATCGAGCATGGCCTGCGCGGCCTCGGTGGCATAGCCGCGTTGTTGGTGCTGCGGATCAATCGCCCAGAATAAGCCGAACTCAGGTGTGTTATATCGGCTCTGTGTGTTGGCTGAACCCATTCCTGGGATCTGCTCAAATGGGGCCATACAGGGCACATAGCCGATGGCGCCAATCAGTTCATTACTGCTTTTTAAAACAATCGCGCGCTCCCCATAAGCTGGCTGATGCAAGGACGGAAACCATTGTTGATTCAGAATCGCCCATTGTAGCCAGGATTGGCGCTCGGCCAGCGCTTGTTGATCGGTGATTTGCGTGCCGTCGCCAAAGGCTTGGTCCAGAATGCGGTGGATCTTCGGTAGATCGGCCTGGACAAATGTCCGGATCACAAGCCGCACGGTTTCGATCATTGTCTGCTCCATCTTCTCGCTACGCCTTCTGCGTTGAAAACTAGCCGTGCCGACGCCGAACAGTGATTATAGAATGGGCTTGGGCCAGCGTCAAGTCAAGGGGGTAAGCCGTGTAACGGGGAATTTTGTTTTTGCGCGTCTGATCGTAGACACAGAAAATCTTTTTGAGGAGATTTACGTAGCCAGCCATTCCTGGCGCAACAGGGTTACTACCGCTTCGACACTCAGTTCACTGTTGTCGATCTGCTGGTCATACACGGTTAGCGTGCGCTGCCATTCGTACAATAGAGCGACTTCTTCGTCGGTCAGATATTGCCCGCGAGCGCGATTGCGTTGCAACACGGTCGTCAGTGTAGGCAAAAGGAGGACAATCCGCTGCGCCAGCGTTGCCAACTCTGCCTGATAAATATGTGCCGTTTCATCTGTGAGCACGTCAAGCATGACGACGTGAAACCCCGCCGCGGCAAAGGCGCATGCCAAACGGCACGCGTTGCGCGCGCCAAGCACAAGTTGCTGGCGGCCCGCTTCGCCGCGCCACGGCGCAACGTGCGGCTGCACTACCATTGCGCGCAGCACGTCCACATCCACCACGGTACAACGATCCAATTGTTTGGCCAATAAAGGCCCGATCGTCGTCTTACCCGCGGCTGGAGGGCCGGTTAGAATCAGAATCATGCTTTAATCCCAATCCGTTTCGATCAACTGGCGCGTCTCGGCGACGGCGGTTTGCCAGATCGCCAACATTTCCGCATCGGCGCGCTGATAGTAGCCGTTAAAGTTGCCGTCCCCGATCAAGGCGCGCATCTCGTTGCCCACCAAACGCGTTTTGCCGATGCGATCCGGCACGATTTTCTGCTCGCTGGGCATCTCCACGCCGGGCAGGCGCGTCCACGGGAAATTTTCCATCCACGAGGCATGGCTGGCGACGGGATCAATCTGCTGCACCCGGGTCCAGGTTTGTGGCGCGTGCCACCACTCGTGATATTTCACCCGCACATCTGTATGTTCGGCCATCCATTCAATCGCAAACGTAGCGGCGGGTGCGTTGCCACCGTGGCCGTTGACCAGCAAAATGCGCCGAAAGCCGCTGTGTGTCAAACTATCCAAAATATCGCGTACAAGGTGCAAATAGGTTGCCATACGCAGATTGATCGTACCCGGATACGCGCCAAAATAGGGCGTGATGCCATAGCCGACCACCGGAAAGACCGGCACGCCGAGCGATTCGGCGGCTTCTACGGCCACCCGTTCGGCCAGAATGCTATCCACGCTCAAACTGAGATAGGCGTGTTGTTCTGTGCTGCCCAGCGGTACCACGGCGCGATCATCGTGCTGGAGATAGTCCTCAACCTGCATCCAGTTCATATCGGCGATTTTCATGCGTCTATTCCTTTTGTAAGTCTGTTTTGACCAGCGCAGCCGCGCAAATAATGAGCCTTGGCCTACTTTTTGCGTTTGCTTTTCGCCGCTAGATAATCGCTGTAACCACCCACGTATTCGACCAAACGCCCATCGACCAGTTCGACAATGTGATCAACAACGCGGTCCAGAAAATAGCGGTCGTGCGAGATCACAAAGACCGTGCCTTCAAAGTCTTCCAGCGCATCTTCTAACACCTCGGCCGACGCAATGTCCAAGTTATTGGTTGGCTCGTCGAGCAGCAGAAAATTGGCTTTGGTAAGCATTAACAGCGCCATTTGTAAACGGCTGCGCTCGCCGCCGGATAGCGCCGAGACCGGGCCGCGCACCTTTTCGTAATCGAAGAGAAATTTGCCCAGAAAGCTCACCGTCTGGCTTTCGGAGAGCTTCTCAGCCTGGCGCACCGTGTCGATCAAGCTGCGTTTGTAGTCCAGGGTTTCATGCTCTTGGGCATAATAGCCGATCTCCACGCTGGGCCCCTTGGCGATTTTACCCCCACTAGGTGTATCCTGCTCGAGAATCAAGCGAAAAAGCACCGACTTGCCCGCGCCATTTGGTCCCACCAAACCAACGCGTTGACCATGCCAGATCAGCAAATTCAGACCCGCCAGCACAATCGTCTCCTCGTTACTGTGGGTAGCCGGAAAAATCTTGTCCAGGTCGGTGATCTCCAGCACTTTGTTGCTGCCGCGCCAGCCGCCCAACTCCAAACCCATGCGCCGACGATCCGTCTTGGGGTGTTCGATGCGGTCAATCTTTTCCAGCCGTTTGAGAATGCTTTTGCCGCGCCGGATAAACTTGTTGTTGTCGTAGAGCCGGCCCCAGGTCAAGAGCCGGTTGGCTGATTCCTCCAGGCGTGTGATCTCTTTTTGCTGTGCCTGGAAAAGTTGCTGTTGGCGCAACTGATTCATGCGTTTCTCAAAGACATACTCGGAGTAATCGCCAGGGTAATGGAGCAGGCGGCCATCTTCCATTTCGACAATTTCATCTACCACCAGATCGAGCAGATACCGATCATGCGAGACGATGATCGTGGCGCCTTGATGTTCGTTGATCAATTTTTCGAGCAGCATCTTGCCCGCCAGATCCAGATGATTGTCCGGCTCATCCAACAGCAGGATGTCGGGTTGGGTGAGCAGCAGTTTGGCCAGGCCCAGCAATTTTTTCTGACCACCGCTCAGCGTGGCCACCAGCAGATTCAGATCGGCATCGGTGGTAAAACCGACGCTCTGGAGGATGGCGCGCACACGTCCTTCGTAGCTTGATCCACCAAGACGGGTATATTCTTCCAACAACCGTGCTTGTTGTTCCAGCACTTGCGCCAACAGAGTTGCATTGCCGTAGACCGCTGGTTCGCCCAACCGATGCTCGACTTCGTTGAGTGTGCGCTCGACCTGGCGCAATTCGACTGACGCAGCCAACGCCTCTTGCAAGACGGTCTGCGTTGGTGTCAGGTGCGGCTCCTGTGGCAGATAGCCAAGTTTTAGCCCATTTTGGCGCACGACAAAACCTGTGTCGCTAATTAAATCGCCGGCAATCAGGCGCAGCAATGTGCTTTTGCCGCAACCGTTCGGTCCAATCAAGCCGACGCAGCGGTCGCTGTGGATTTCCCAGGAGAGTTCGTGAAATATCGGCTGGGCGATATAGGTGACGGTGACATGATCGAGGTTAATGGCAATCATAGTCTATTCTCGTATGATAGTCGGTTAGTCCTATAGGTAGCGCTGGCAGATAGTTTAACCCGCTTGCGCGCCCTGTGCAATTTGTTGGACAAGGGCTGAGCTTGCTATAAGAGCCATTGATGGATTGTTTTGTTGTAGAATAGGGTGAAATACCTGCAATTAAGCCCGTGGCGATTTGATGGTTGGTTGGAGAGTGGACCGGATTATGGCGATTGTGCAATCGGCATAATCCGACTATAATGGCCAGGATTGCCCACTTGCTTTCACCCATTACAGCAAAATCCAAAGGAGAAAATTGTGACGACTGAAGACCAGAACGCCAAACCTGATTTTGATCGAGTGGCCCTCGGCGGCTTGATTGAGCATATTAAGGGCAAGCCGGAAGCGGGCAACACCGTA
>JBBQBY010000209.1:0-11350 GCA_038318235.1 Caldilineales bacterium | reverse complement strand
GCGATTTTGCAGGTTCGATGTAGCTTGACAGTCGTACCGAATGGGTGGGTTGATCTGGGAAGGAGCGAGGCCCTGGGCGGCGGCTATGTAATCGTGGGATATGGGTATCCTGTCTTATTTGCCAGTGGCGCGCTGCTGGCGCTGGTGGCGGCGCTGATCTTTGGGGCTTATTTTCGTAAAGCACGCAACCCACTACCCCTGACCACAGCAGAAGCCAGCTTGAGGTGACCGCATCGAGCATTTTGACTACTCTTACCGTTCTCCTTGTTTCATTACCCAAGGAGGTAAATCTATGGTCATTCTGATGGTTCAATACAACGTTCGTCCCGAAAAAGCCGCCGAGTATGCAGCCTGGGCGGAGGCTAATGTTCCTGTCGCCTTGAGCGTCCCGGGCCTTGTGGAGATCAAGGCATATAGTAATATCACCGAATCGGGCAAGGTGGTGTGCCCGTCGAGTACCAGCGCGCGGTGCCCGTGGCCCAATCCACAATTTCAGCTTGACCCCCATGCCAGTCAAGTTGGCCGCGGTGCCAACAGGTAGTCTTGCGTGTAGCGACTGCGGTCAGATTCGGCAGTCTTTGACCGACACAAGGCGGACGGCCCTGACGTTTCTTTTCTGCATGCGCCGGTGGCTTGTCGAAAAGACGAGCATCCAGGCGCAGGGGCGCAATCAGCGTGATGCCATTCGCTTGGCAGCGCAAGCCTAATTCGATTACACTATAGGCGCCATCCCCGATCAGATGGATGGCGCGACCGGAGAGCGTCCGCCGTAACCAGCATACGACCTGCATCGTGCGTTTTGCCACCGTGCGATGGCGGATGCCGCGTGCCGCACTCACTTTCGGTGTGGTCAGTAAGACATGCAGAAACGGTAAAGCCCAGTTGAGCGGACTCCAGGGTACCTGCACGACCACCGCAACCGAGAGCCAGCGCAAGCCACTCGTGCTCACGTTCAGCTTGCGACTCGAGGCTAAGCTATCGCGCCAATCACCCCGTTGCTTGATTTGTGGCCCCCACTGTCTTTCCAGCGTTTCGTCCACGCTCATATAGATCACGGCTTCACAGGCGACGAACGTATTGACAAGCAGTTTGAGCAAGATCGCACTCACCGCCAAGCCCGCCCACTGCGCACGATTCAGGACATGATGGTACTTCGCCCAATCGCCTGCCAACCCCAGTACCCGCAGCGCAGCGGTCACCGTGCGGCGGCCTTTCGCCAGAATCGTACCCACCACCAAGCTCGTCGCTTTCTGGTAGGTTGGCGCTGTGAAGACTGGCCGAAAGCTTTCCAGTAACGGCATAATTTCTGCGCGAAGGAACATGCGCTTCTCCTGGTTTCGATAGTTGTTTCGTCACTCCTATCTTATCTCAAGTGCGCCTCTGTTCCTTCTTTTTACCTTGTTAACGTGCGAAAAATGTGCAAAGTCGAGCGTAGAAATGTCGATTTTAAAATTATTTTAGTTTAAAGTGAGCTCAGTTTGAAACCAGGCGTTTTGGCTCATTGGAAATTCGCGGGGCATCGTAGGGGCACCCCCTTGTGGGTGCCCCTACGATGCAAAACGCGCGTTCTCTAACTGATTTCACGATAGACATACAAATAAAATGACCCTGACCTCTTCTAAAAAGAAACCACGAATGATACCTACTCAAAGGTACAATTCGTGGTTTGTAAAACATTCTGCGTCTGAGCCAGCCATGGTTGTTTATGGCTCCCAGCCTGATGAAGCTTGTCCAGTAAAGCTATGCTTACGCATGCTGAGCCTGGCGTTCATTCGCCTCTGCCAATGAGATCTCACCGGCATCATGCCGCGCCCGATAGGCATGGAAATCTTCATCGGTCATCCCCAGCGGTTTGTCATTCGCCGTCAACCAGTGCAGCCCAAACCGTAAATTTTTCAGGGTGCGTTGCAGCGGTTTGTCACTATAGACTTGGGCAAACGTGGCGACCGACGTTTCGGCATCTAAGGGCGCCAATTCATACTCACGCGCCAGTCGTTCACGGTGATAAGCAATCCAGAGATAGAGGTCCGCTTCCGTACGCTCGGGAAATTGTTCGAGCAGATCGGAGCGACGAATGGCCTCCACGATCGGCATATAGACATTATCATACCAACTGGTGACAGCCTCCTCCCAATTGAGGCGCTTTTTGCGGCCAGTGCGCCCCAGATCCAGGTTGCGCAGGTAGTGATGCACTTTAATATGATCGAGCACCAGGGCATAACGCCCTGGCTCGGTAATTTTTAGATCATGGTCAGGCCGCAATTTATCCAGATGGGTCTGGCCCAAAAATTCAGCGTATTCAGCCTTGATCAACCATTGGTCGCGCTCAAAATCGTCGAGTGTGAGCGGCACGTCGGTTTTAACTTCGGTCACATAGGCTTCAATGTGACTGGCGCCGTTGGCGCGCGCCACGCTAACCCGGTGGTTGCCATCGCGCACGAAATAGACCTCGCCAATTTTGAAGAGCTCGACGGGCGGGAAACCCTCCAGCGCGTTCATGGCGGCATCTAGGCGTGTCCAACGTTCTTGATTGGCGCCAGCGCGCGGCAGGAAGGTGCGCGTAAAGTCACGATACCGCCCTACACTGCCGATAATCCGATCGAGTCGCACCATCTGCGTGCCCATTTCTACTTGCTGGCGTGCGCGCAAATGTTTGGCGACGTCATCAAAACTGAGCAGATCGGTCTCATGCCCACTGATCATGCCTAATAAGTCGCCCAACTGGGCCTGCACCATACTTCGTTGAAATCGCTCGCGTGCCTCCGCTTTCTGTTGTTCATTTGGCATTGTTGATTCCTTTCACTAACTCGTAATACGATTGTGTCCAAGACGAAACCGGCAATGCCTCGCTTCTCCAAGTTAATCGTTCTTCTTTCATCACTTATAGTAAAACAAATGATTGCTAACTGCTAATTAATAACGAGTAAACCTTTGCCAGTGTCTATTTAACACTAATATATTTGTGAACTATTGCACAAACGTTATCCGTATTATATCACAGCTTTTCAAAAAACATCTGACAACTTTGTTACAAGATTTCAGACCGTTTTTGTACGATTTGGGGTACTGGACAACAGGCGAGGGCGGTACAAAGATCGGCGCGCAGGCTCATGCTATTGACGCCCTGCACGACGCCCTCTTTGGCTGGCACTTCGGCTGCTTGAAAACGAATCATCTTGCCCTGTTGCGAAATGATAAAAATGTCGTGGTGGTTGTCCACCGCCGCCGCACCGATCAGGGCATCCGTTTTCATCACCACTTTGCCGCCGGTTCCTGGTGATTTATTGGCACTAAAACCGGGTAGCAAACGCACTGTCCCTTTGCCATCGGCTGTGAGCAAAAAGATACCACCTTCCGCATTGGTTGCGGCCACGCCGATCACCTCGTCGTCTGGCTCAACGCGCATCCCCAGGCAACCACGCACCGGCACCATCCGCTCGCCAAACCGAATTCCTTGCCCCTGGCGCGTGGTAATCAAGAGTTCATCGTTGCCCGATGTCCAACAGACGCCAGCCGGCGCCCCACCCTCGGCGATGTTGTAGAGCACACTACCTGGTTGTAAGCTTTTGCCCAGATATTGGCTGCCAATCCGGCGCACCTGGCCGCGTTTCGTCACCAGGGCGACATACGCGCCACCGCGATCGGCAAAAGCCAAGGCCAGGCGCTCGCCGGGGCGCAATGGAAAATTTTCCAGCAACGATTGGCCGCGACTGCGCACCGGGCTTTCGGGCAAATCTGCCACCGCTAAGCGGAAGGCGCGCGCCTGCGTGGTCACCAAAATAAGCCCGGCGCTCTCATCCGCAATCACCAAAAATGCCGGCGGATCATCGGTGGCGCTATCCAAATCAAAAACGCCCATGCCGCTGCGGCGTTGGCGCGCATATAAATGACGAGGTGTCCGTTTCGCCATACCACCTGCGCTAATCGTAACCACGTTCATGGTCGTCGGTGGTTCGTTGGGCTCAAACGGCGCATCCAGCCGCGCCGTGCGACTTTCGTCACCTTGGCGCAATTCTTCCACTTCCGCTTCTAAGGCTTCAATATAAGCCAACACATCCGAAGCAATCATACTTAGATCGGGGCGTTCCCTGCTCATACCCACCTTTTCCTACGCTGCTTGGCTCACTGAGAAAGTGTATAAAGCGATCACCAGTACGTTGGCATTCGCACCTGCTCTACGCTTTCAGCCATGAGACTATAATCTTATCCAGGATTTTGTCTGACTTGGAGAAATCGAATGACAACTTCCACTATTATACTACGTATTGCACGCTGTGTAAGTTCCTTGATGGCTTGTGAATCATTGTGCGCAAGCCCCAAAATAACGCAAAGACGCAGAGAAAAACGAAAACAGCGTGAGCCATAGGGAGTCGCCAGGTGCAAGCAAGATTGGCGCCTGGTCATTGATTACCTCACGTTTAGCGATTAATTACCTGGAATCGTTGCGGCGATGCGCAGAACGTCCTCGGCATATTGACGGCGCTCTTGTGGCAAATCATCCCAACTCTGGCCGCTATCCAGGTGACGCAGCACTTTGTCGATGCCCCAATTATACGCCACCAGCATCCATTCCACTTGCGGATGACCGTGCTGGCTGAGGGTGGTGCGCAGATAATCCAAATAGACCGCGGCCACGAGCACATTGCTATAACTGTCCAAAGGATCCGCGGCCTTGACCGCTGGCGCCCATTCATGCCAGGTGCCGGGCAAAATCTGCATCAACCCCATCGCGCCCTGTTGGCTCAGCGCAACCGAGTCAAAACTGCTCTCAATATAGGCTTGGGCCGCCAACATGCGCCAGTTTAGATCGTAGGCGCGCCCGATCTCCTGAAACATCTGCTGGTAGGTCATGTTATGGCGCACAGGTTGAGGTTCAGACTGGGGTTGCGGCGTCGGCACCAGCACAACCGCCGCAGGACGTTTGACGTCTGGCGCAGGCGTACCTGGCCCCGTCACCTGATCTGCCATCACCATGGGCGCAGCTACAGTTTGGGCTGGCGTACCTTTGGGGTCGCCATTCACAAATGGTGTTTGCAGGGTTTGGCTCAGTAACGTGTTTACGGGTGGATTGCTCGCGATTGGTGGTATAGACGTGGCTGCTGGTAGATTGACCACCAAAGCAATTATGGGTAGCAGCGCGGGTGTCTGAGCCGGTGCAGATTGGCTGATATTAGTTGACCTGATCATGCCGCGCCACAGCACCAAGCCCATGACCAGCGCCAAGCCCAACCCAATCACGGTTACCATGAAAAAACTGAACACGGCGGTCAGCTGCCACGGTCCGATCAAGGAGCTATAAACGACTTCGGCGTTGATTGTGCGCGCAGGTGGCAATGCTTCCGCGGTGGCAATCTGAATGGGGAGTATGGCCTTGCGTTTGCGAAACGCCAATAAGGGGACTGTGCGCGCCGTCACATGCACGGGGATCTGCGCCTTCTGCCCTGGTTGCAAGGTCAGTGTGAATTGGCTTTGGGTGGCACCGGATGGCCCAAATTCAAGCTGCCACTGCCGCTTAGCCTTTGGCAGACCTTGTAGGCGGAGCGTCAATTTGATATTACCCCGATTGGTCAGCGGCAGGCTCAACAGACCGTTGCGCTTGAACCAGGAAATTGCTAACAATTTGGGCTGGATTGGACCCAGCCCGAGGTCAGTATACGGGGCAATCGTCAACGTGGCGGTCGCTCGATTAAACCGTTCGGGGTATTCTGGTGCGCGCACCACAAGCGCCAGCGGATGTTCGCCGGCGCTTGCATTAGGCGCGCGTGGTGGCGTAATCTCAATGCTTACGTTGGTTCGTTCGCCAGGGTGAAGCAAGATCTGAACCGGCCACGTTGCTGACGCGTGCTCGGTGATTGGCGTAAACCAACGCTCGTCAACCCAGCCTTCGACTTGGAGCGTAAAAAGTGCGGTACAAGGGCCGTTGTTTAAAAGCGAACAATGCCAAGTGACCGTACTGCCCGCGTTGACGATCACTTGGCGCGTATCCAGCCCCACGACGATCACGTCGTCGGCGTGTTCGGGAATCGCCGAACTAAGCGACACGGCGGGTGGCTCAGGTGTGGTTAGGGCTTCCGCTACCGGCGTCGCTTCACCATCAATTTCGATCACTTGCCAATTACGTAAGGCTGAGGGCAAATGATCGAGCGGTGTGGCTTCTTGTGCTGAATTAGGTGGCTCTTCGTACGCTTCGTGGTCTTCAACCATGCGCGTAAGTATCGGTTTTTTGCAGAATGCTGTCAAATTGGGATAAGTTTACCCAATTGCCAATCGCGCTGCGATTCTACTGTGATCTACCGCAAGTGTAAACCTACTCACAGACTTAGGTGATCATGTAGCGTTTATGTTATAGGTGGCGGCTTGAACGCTCTAACACTGTCTATACCACTGCCTATCTACCTTGTCTGTGATGATTCAGTCTTGGTCTATGATGATTCAGTCTTGTCATAATTTTGCCTGACGTGATCGGCAAGCTAGACTACAGAGGAACTTACAACGCAAAAGTAACATTTATATACAGCAACCTGTAAACTTGAGGGCTTGGAAGGTCAAGTAAGCGTTGGTTGATCGTAACTACCAAGCCACCCCACCCTAACCCTCCCCAAACGAGGGAGGGGACTGTCACGGGGAGGACCATAATTGGTAGCTAGCAGAAGCGCTATCATCCTCTCCTTCCTGGTTCCCTCCCTTTCCAGGGGAGGGTTAGGGTGGGGTTAGTAGTTACGGTTGATCATTGATTGATTAAAGATGATTGGGAATAACGGCGTATCGGCGCTAGGTAGACAAGGAAACTGGTAGACAGGTTCTATGTTCCTGTTTCCGCCTATGATTATTTATTCCGACTTATATCGATTGGATTTATAACTCGTTTTTATTGTGTAGAACTTAAATCATGCTCTATAAATGAGCACCCGCTGCGGACTAGGTAGATTTTATCAGAAATTATTATGACAAAACTTGTAATTGTTGAATCACCAACTAAAGCTAAGACTATTCGCGGTTTCTTGCCCAAGGATTATCACGTGGAGGCCAGTATGGGCCACGTGCGCGATCTGCCAGCCTCGGCTGCCGAGGTGCCAGAAGCCTATAAAGGCGAACCCTGGTCGCGCCTTGGGGTAAATGTAGAAAAAGAATTTGATCCGCTCTATGTAGTGCCGAGCGCCAAACGTAAGGTGGTCACCGAACTGCGTCGTTTGCTCAAAGACGCCGATGAGTTGATCCTCGCCACCGACGAAGACCGCGAAGGTGAGAGTATTGGGTGGCATCTCTACGAAGTGCTCCAACCCAAAGTGCCTGTGCGACGCATGGTCTTCCACGAAATCACGCGCGAAGCGATCCAAAAGGCGCTCAGCGAGACGCGTTCGATTGATCAAGATTTGGTGCATGCGCAGGAGACAAGGCGCATTCTCGACCGCTTGGTGGGCTACACCGTGTCGCCGCTGCTCTGGAAAAAGATCGCCCGCGGTCTTTCTGCGGGGCGCGTCCAGAGCGTCTCTGTCCGTTTGCTGGTCTTGCGCGAACGCGAGCGCCGCGCCTTTCGATCGGGCACGTATTGGGATTTGAAAGCGTTTTTGAATAAACGGCCTGACAAACCCGAACATCGTTTCGAGGCCCAACTCATTTCTGTGGGCGGCGTGCGTGTGGCCAGCGGGCGTGATTTTGATGAGAATACGGGTAAAGTCGCGGATGCGAAAAGCGTGCTGCTGCTTGACCAAAAACAGACCGAAACCTTGCGCGAAAAATTGCTCAAAGGCCTGTGGCGCGTGACCGACCTCGAAGAAAAAGAGTCGACGCGATCGCCAGCGCCACCCTTTACCACGAGTACTTTGCAGCAAGAAGCCAATCGTAAACTGGGGATGGGCGCCAAAGAGACCATGCGCATTGCGCAGAAGCTCTACGAAGAGGGTCACATTACTTACATGCGTACGGACTCCGTGAACTTGAGCGACCAGGCCGTGAATGCGGCGCGGCGCCGTGTCACCGAACTATATGGCCAACAATATCTGAGCGATAAACCACGCCGCTACTCGACCAAAACCAAGAATGCTCAAGAAGCGCACGAGGCAATCCGACCGGCGGGTGATCAGATGTCACCGGCCGATGCACTGCCGATCGCGGGCGAAGAGCGCCGCTTGTACGATCTGATCTGGAAGCGCACCGTAGCGACGCAAATGGCGAATGCCCGCCTCAAGTTTACGACGGCCACAATTGCTGTCGAGGATGCGCTTTTCCGGGCCAGTGGCCGCACTGTGTTGTTTCCTGGCTTTTTTCGCGCCTATGTCGAAGGGTCGGACGATCCAGAAGCGGCCTTGGAAAGCCAGGATGCACCGCTACCACCGTTGGTCATCGATGAAGTGGTCGATTGTCGGGATCTGGAAGCCCAAGGCCACGAAACCAAGCCGCCGGCGCGTTACACCGAAGCGACGCTGGTCAAGGCCTTGGAAGCAGAGGGGATCGGGCGTCCCAGCACATACGCCACGATTATTGATACGATTCAACAGCGTGGTTATGTCTTTAAACAGCGCAAGGAACTGGTGCCCACGTTCACAGCTTTTGCCGTCACACAATTGATGGAAGACCATTTTTATGATCTGGTCGATTTGGGTTTTACGGCCAACATGGAACAGAAGCTAGATGACATCGCCAATGGGGAGACCGATTGGCTTGCCTATTTGCGCCAGTTCTATCTGGGCGAAGCTGGGTTGGAAAACCAAGTGAAAGCCAAAGAGGCGAACATTGATGCGCGCGCCGCCAGCGGGGTGGGGCTAGAAGAACTCTCGGCGGAGGTGCGCATTGGTCAGTTCGGCCCGTTTATCTCGAAAGAAGTCAATGGTGAGCGGCTGACCGCGGGTCTGCCACCCGATTTGCCCCCCGCCGATCTCTCGGAAGAGATGGTAACACAACTCTTGAGCCAAAAGCTTGATGGCCCCAAGATCATTGGCGAAGACCCGGCGACTAAGTTTTCGGTGTTGCTCAAAGTCGGCCCCTATGGCCCCTACGTGCAACTAGGCGATGAAGAGCAAAACGGTAAAACTAAACCCAAGCGCGCCAGCCTGCTCAAAGGCATGGAAGCAGGCCATGTTGATCTCGATCTGGCCCTAAAGTTGCTCAACTTGCCGCGCACCCTGGGTGAACACCCCGAAACGAGCAAAGAGGTGAAGGCTGGGGTGGGGCGCTTTGGTCCCTATGTCGTGCATGATGGCACCTTTGTCAGCTTGAAAGCCGACAATGTGCTCGAGATAGAATTAGAGCGTGCGTTGGAAATATTGGCGGGCGCGGCCGACCGCAAAGGCAAGCGGGGCGATAAATCTGGGAGCAGCAAGAGTGTGCTTAAAGCCTTGGGTGACCATCCCGGCGGTGGGCCGGTGCAGGTGTTGGATGGCCGCTATGGGCCGTATGTGAGCTATCAAAAGATCAATGCCACGTTACCTAAAGAGGTAAAGCCCGAAGATGTAACGATGGTCCAGGCATTGGAATGGATTGCGGAAAAGGTGAGCAAGCAGCCCGCGGGTAAACCTGCCACCAGCCGTAGAAAAGTCGTAAGCGCTAAGGCTGACGATGCAACGCCGGTCAGGCCAAAGAAACCGGTCGCCAAGAAGCCCGTTGCCAAGAAAGCGGCCACCAAGAAAACGGTTGCCAAGGCTAAAGTCGTAGAGGCAATCGCCGCCAAGCCGCCGGTCACAAAAAAGCCGGCCAAGCCGATCAAGCACCAAAATCGCCGATAATAAAAGGCGATCCAAATCTGGATCGCCTTTTATATTTCCAAATAGATCTTCCACGCCTTAGGCACTTCGCCGGATGCCACCAGATAGTCTACCCGTGGCGTTTTCGGCTCCCAGTGCATGGTCATCCCCGCTTCATGGGGCGTGCGATCCCCTTTGCGTTGGTTACAGGCTGGGCAAGCGCAAACCGTATTCCCCCAACTGTTGCGCCCACCGCGCGAGCGTGGGATCACATGATCGATCGTAAAATCACTTTTGGTCAGCAATTTCCCGTGGCGTGGTTCGCCGGCGCGCACGCTACAATAGACGCAGGTATAGAGGTCGCGTTGCAAGACACCACGGCGGCTCCAGCGCACACCCCGCCGCGGCGCTTGTACATAGCGGCGCAAACGGATCACCGTGGGAATTGAAATGGTGCTGGTGACGCCTGGTACGTTCACCGTCTCGTCGGTCGCCGCGTCCACACCGCCGCGCAAGAGCAAAGACAGCGCGCGCCGTTGAGGAATGACAGCAAGCGGTTCATAAGTAGCATTCAAAAGCAGAACAACAACCATCGGATACTCCACTGCAAGTCTACTCTGGGGTAAGCAATACCCTACTTCCGTAATCCGCCATGCAGAAAGCCACGATTGCCTTTGTAGTATGCATCAGGACTTTGCACAAGCCCAAAATCGTACAGGGCTTGTACCATGATACAACGTTACTTTTAAAGTAGGATTAAGAAACGGTTTACAATCCTACCCGCAGAAAGCCTAATCCGAATTTAGGCGTGGGCGTAAGTCAAATGGCCAGACAACGGGTGGCACAATAAAGTATGATCACATTCGTTGCGCGCTGAGTTTGGTTTTGCGTTAAAATTGAAAATACTGGGGTAATTGGATCCGCTGATGGAGTGAACTAATGGCCGAAAATTATTTATTGCACAATGTCCGTCCAATGGGCGGTGTACCGGTTGATTTACTGATTGTGGATGGTTACATCGCGCAGATCGCGCCCACCATCGCGGCGGAGGCGACCACCACACGCATTGATGGCCAGCACCAGTTGCTCCTGCCTGGTCTGGTCAACGCCCACGCCCACATTGATAAAAATCTATTCGGCCATCCGTGGCACAAAAACCAGACGCCCGAGCCACGGCGCATTGTGGATTATGTCGACAACGAACGCCGGGTGCGCCGCGAACTCGACCTTTCAGCGCGCACGCAATCAATCTGCGTTGCGCGAGGCGCGCCCAGTGGGCACCCGCGTGCTCTTTAGTCAAGTGCCACGGCCTTACCTCTGCCCAGAACAACAGGCACACAGCGTCGATAAACAGCACGGACGGCTGGAGGTGCGCCACTTGCGCGTCAGCAGCGAACTCAGTGCCTACCTTGCCCCGCATTGGCCGCAGGTCGCCCAAGTCTTTCAAGTCGAACGCCTCATCACGCGCCACGGCAAAACCACGCATGAAGTGGCCTATGGGCTCACCACGCTTTCCGCACATGCCTTACCGCCCGATGCCCTGCTCGCCTTGATTCGTGCCCATTGGCAGATTGAGAACCGTAATCACTGGCGTCGCGATGTCACCTTAGGCGAAGATGCCTGTCACGTCACCACCGGCCAAGTCCCACAAGTCTTGGCTGCCCTCAATA
>JBBQBY010000208.1:0-11407 GCA_038318235.1 Caldilineales bacterium | reverse complement strand
GACTTGGGCGATCTGCGGCCAATGCGGGGCAAGGTAGGCACTGAGTTCGCTGCTGACGCGCAAATGACGCACCTCCAGCCGGCCATGCTGTTTATCGACGCTGTGCGCCTGTTGTTCTGGGCAGAGGTAAGGCCGTGGCACTTGACTAAAGAGCACGCGGGTGCCCACTGGGCGCGCCTCGCGCAACTCGGCCTGATTGCGTTTGGCTACTGTTGTGTAGCAGGGCTTTACAAAAGTTGGTAGAAGGTCTTAGCGGTGCGGATATGTGGGGTAACGATCTGCGTTACCCCGCATATCCGCACCGCTGCTTGTTTGGGCCGCTCGTTCGTAAATTTTGCGTCAGCGCAAAATTTGATAAGCTGTAGTCGCAACCAAGAAGGCGAAGATCAACACCGGTAGACTGAAGAGCGGGAAACCAAATCCGAACAGGGCGGCTAGCACGCTGCCCCCCAGCAAGCCGGAAATAATGCCCGTCAGCGCAAAGTAGGGTAGCAAGCGACCCCGGCGTCGGCGCACCGCGGTGCGAATGATCTGCGCCAACAGGCCCCCCGCCCCCGACCCAACCGCCAGCGCGAGAATAATCCCTAGCAAGCCAAACGAACCAAGTAGTCGACCTGCGATGGGCGTAGCGATTAAGGTGACCATCAGGCTGACGATCAAGGCAATCGGATTATCCCAGGTTTCCGCATTGTAATAGATGCCCTGCTGGGCGCGGATACATTCTTTGCACCGAAAACCAACCGCTGTCCGCACGGCGCATTTTGTGCAAATAGGTTTGTTACACTTATTACAGCGCAGCAAAGTTTCGACGTTGGGGTGGTTAGCACAATAGAGCTTATCTACCGTAGTGTCAACCGCCGTCTGTTCGTCGTTTGTTTGTGCTGCACGTTGATCAGTGGCCTCGGTTTGCCGGCGCTGATAAGTCTGTGCCTGGCCAATTGTCGTCTGTTCTGGCGCGAAAAAATCGCGATCATACGCGGCGCGTTTACGTGCATCGCTTAATACTTCATAAGCTTCGTTGAGCTCTTGCATGCGCGCGGTCGCATCGACCGACTGATTCTGGTCTGGGTGATACTTGCGCGCCAACCGATGATAAGCGGCTTCAACCATTTCTGGTTCAGCCGACGGATCTATCTGTAAAATCTTATAATAGTTCTTGACTTGAGGTGAGTTTGTCATAGTTTTGTATCAAACAGTATAGCATCATCGTCCGAATTTGTATGTGTGCTCGCCTGCTATGTGCCGGGGTGTGGCGTCAAAAATCCACAATTTTCATTAAAAATTGCTCATTTAATCCTGTCCTGCCCAGCGTAATTTATCCATCAACGCTTGATAAAAATAGCTGCGCTCGCGCACGCGTACAAAGCGGGCTACATGCGGGCTACAGACAACGACGACTTCATCGTTTTCAGCCATTTCCACCACGACTTGCCCGTCCACGGTCAAAATCGCGCGATAATCGCTATAGGCGCGCAGTCGTACGGTCGAACCTTCCGAGAGAATGACCGCCCGATCCATGCTCAAATGCGGCGCAATTGGAATTACCAAGATATTAGGCAATTCTGGCGGCATAATTGGTCCGCCCACCGCCAATGCATACCCTGTGCTGCCGGTGGCCGTGCTCACAATCAGGCCATCACAGGTATAGGTGGTCAGATAACCGTCATCTAAATTGACACTAATGCGCACGACGCGGGCTACGTCACCGCGACTGAGCACAACATCGTTAAGGGCGTCGTGTTCAGAAAGACGTTGGCGCTCGGCCTGCGGATCAGTGTCGTTATTGACGATCCGTTCGACCCGCGCGCGGATCATACGGCGTTCTTCGATCCAATAATCTCCGGCCAGAATGCGCGCCAGCGGTCTCTGCCAATCATCGGGCATCACTTCGGCCAGGAAACCAAGCCGGCCCATTTTGACGCCGAGCATGGGAACCGCATAGGGCGCGCCAATCCGCGCCGCCCGCAAGAGCGTGCCATCACCGCCGAGTGTGATCAGGAGATCGACGTCCGGCAGATGGGTCAACATCGTTTCGACCTCCCACGCCGACGCATGCCAGATTTCCTGGATTCCGTGGGCGCGTAGATAGGCGTCGATCGTTTTGGCCAGTACAATCGATTCCGGCTTTTTGGGGTGATGCAAAATACCAATATGTTGAAAGGCTTTATAATTTTGAGCGCCTAACTTTTGCGCCGTTGTCGGTTGTGGGATAGGGGTCAGATTAGAATTGGTGGGCAATGGGTGCATCGGAATGACTTTCGCAAGCAGCGTTTATCGAGAGCGTTCAATGTATACTTAAATGGGCATAAGTTGAGCTTTTGGGGATTAGGGATTAGGGATACAGAATTACCGTGTATCCCTAATCCTCTACAAAACCGCAATCTGTGCCCGTGCTAATTTATAGATATCTGCCGATAATAGAACAGCGGGCAAATTCCGTCAAATGTTGTAGGTAGATTTTGTGTTCGCTGCGCAGGCGGCTGTGGGCAACCGGCAATAATTCCAGTTTGAGCTACATTCGCGGGATTGTTCACTTCGCGTAGATTGGCCCATGTGTTATCATGTGGCTACTATGCGTGTCTTAATTTTGTCTGATATTCATGCCAATTTGGTTGCACTTGAGAGCGTGTTAAATGCCACCGTCGGGCGCTATGATGCGATTTGGTGTCTGGGGGACGTGGTTGGCTATGGCCCGCGGCCAAACGAATGTGTCGCCTTGATGCGCGCGCGCGCGGCCCTGTGTGTGATGGGTAACCATGACTGGGCTGTGTTGGGGCGCCCCGGAATTGATGTCGATGATTTTAATCCACACGCCAGGCAGGCTGTCCTCTGGACCAGGGAAGTGTTGACGGCAGAAAGTCGCACCTATTTAGAGCAATTGCCACATATCCCGATCCAGCCAGCGGCCGATAACAATTTGCTCTTGACCCACGCTAGTCCCCGCGAGCCAGTGTTGGAATATATCCTAACCCCGAGCATCGCGATGGAGAATTTTGCCGAATTTACCGAACAAATTTGCTTGGTCGGGCACACCCACAAACCTGTGATCTATCGTTGGCGCCTGCACGATGAAATGACGGCGGATGCTGGCGCACCCGCCTCTGACACACCGGAAAGTGATCGCCAGCAGATCGCCACGGTGGAAATGTTACAGCCTCAAATTGGTGTGCCGATCAAATTGAATACTTCGCCCCAACTTCGTTTGATTATAAATCCCGGCAGCGTGGGGCAGCCACGCGATAATGACGTACGGGCCGCGTTTGCCATTTTGGATCTAGAAGCAAAAACTTGGTCCTATGAGCGGATCGCCTATCCAATTGAATTGACACAAAATCAGATGCGCGCCGTAAATCTACCACGCCGCTTGATTGACCGCCTCAGCTTCGGCTGGTAGTAGACTCTTTGTCTCCTTGTCCCCCTATCTCCTTGTCTCCTTGTCTCCCACTTTACCCTCCTTCCCGTTCGCTTGTCTATCCGGGTCAAGCCGATTATACATCTCGAACCAGTCCGGCAATTCCTGCGCGCGTTGGTGTGCTTGATCTAATTGTTCCTGACGGCGATAATCCTCAATGCGCCGGTTAATCTCGCCAGCCACCTCACGCGGGCCGGGCACCCCATCAAAGGTCAAATCCCCTTCGCGCCCGGCCGTCTCTAAGCGGACGTGCCCATAATCAAACCAGTAGTGCAGTGGGGTGGGAATATCAACTTCGACATTCGTGATATCGGTAAGGCGGGCCGTGCGCCGCGTTTCGCTTAAAAAGAGCGGAGATTTAGTGACGTCAACAATTTCCTTTTTGTTAACTTCAAAGGTGTCATTGCGCCAATCTGTGATCAGCCAGGCCAGCCAACCAATATCCATTAGCCCAAAGATCGCCAACAGGATATCAAACGTCTGCATGGCATCGCGTACCCGTTCTGGCAGATTGAGCGGCATAAACTGGGCCAAAATCGCGAGCACGATGATCCCCAAAAGCGCTATCGGTACAAAAACCTGGCTTAACAACACAATCCAATGCTTGCGCCAGATAATGCGATCGTGTTCCGTGCGTTGTAAATTTAATTTTGAGCGTAGATAACCAGAGAATGGTCGCCATTTGGAAACTGGGGCTGGTTCATCGCGTTCGGTGGGCGCCAGCCGTACGCGATTGGGTAGATGGGTGTCAACGCCCAAGCGCCCTGCCAGCAGGCGTTGAATTACGATCTTACCTTCCGCGCGTGTGTGGCCTTCGCGCGTGTTGCGTTGCGCAAAAATCGAGCGTTTGACGGCATCTGGCCCTGGTACATAATTAAACCGGATCCCACCGCGCACCGCCGCCGTCTGGATTTCTACATCGCCATAACCCAACAACTTGGCCAGAAAGGTCTGCGAAGTCGTGACATTCTGGATCTGTTCAATCGCGGCTTCTTGCCGCCACTCGTTGACAAAAAGCACCTTTTCCTGGCGCACGACCCGGCGGTTGGTCACCATCATGTAATCATTCAAATAGTCGATCGCGCCCCAAGTCAATTGGAGCAGCGTGATGATGCCGACGAGGCCAAGCAACCACCAGGCATACCAGGGCGCGGCCAGGCGCGCACTGACCAGCAGCCCTAGCACCAACAAAACGAGCAGGATCTGCCCTGGTGAGGTTTTCCGCAACAGGACAATCCAATGGCGGCGGACAAACACATCCAAAATTTCGTCTTCCTGCAACCAGGAGTAATGCTGGCGTTTTTCGATGGCGCCAAACAAACGCTCGGCATTCGTGCGCAAAACCAACTTGCGCGGCAGATCTAACCCGTTCTCCTGGGTAAAAATTTGGAAGTCACGCCAGTGCAGCCGCACCCACTGACTATTGGGCTCTGCTTCGATGGTGGATTCGGCGGGCAACTGCGCAATCAACGAATTTTCGCCAAAATAGTTGGGGCCTTCGGCGCCCGTGCTGAGCAACGCCTGGCCGGTCTTGTCCAGCGCATGAATTTTGGCCCGATAGCCAGGCAACAAGATCCATAAACTATCACTCAATTCGGCTTGCTGGATGATCAGATAATTGTTGGGAATGTAATAGTGGCTGGTAAATCCGGCCAATTTTTCGCGCTGTTCTGGTTTGAAATTTTGAAACACCGGCAGCCGATCAAGCGTTTCAATCACCAGTCGTCGCAGTTGATAGCCGCGGCGCTCTGGCTCGCTGCCCATAATGTCAATTAGGTTGGCGCGTGGGATGGCATAGACCGCCGTGGCGGCGACGGCCATGGCGCTATTCTCGCGTTGGGGGGTGACACTGTGATGGAGGGAGCCTGGGCGGGCAAAGCCAAAGGCCGCGCCATTGCCCAACAAAAGTGTGCCGCCATCCGGCCATTTGAGCTGCACCTGGCCTTGATCGAGCAAATAGATCGGGTCCGCCGGTTGGCCTGGGCTACAAATCTCTTGGCGCGTTTTGTATTCAAGCTTGTCACTGGTAATGTCGGCCACGAAACCGAGGGCAATCGCGTCGAGTTCGGCCAGAAAAGGGATGGTGCGCAAGCGGTCAATTTTTTGCAAAGGCGCTAGCGAACCGCGCACATCGGGAAAACGGTAGATCAGCCGTTCGAGGGCGGTGGCGCGAATGGTCAGCAGCCGGCCATTTTCGCGGGCGCGGGCGCGTGTGCTGTGTTCGTGCTTGTAGAGGAAATCATATAAGCCCAGTTTCGTGCCCGGGCCGGCGTTGCGTTTGAGCGTCTGGCGTGTGGCACCCGTTGCATCGCGCGAGGTGCGCAACTCTTCGACGCTGCCCGCTAGGATCAGATAGACATAATTGACCGGCTCATCCTGCGCAAATAAAAACTCCCCCGCCACAAACGTGTACTCTTCGACGGCGTCATTGAGAATGTAGATGACCTCGTCGCGCGTCATGTCGCGTAGGAATTTAAGCTGTTCTAACAGCACCTGCATCGGTTTTTGGTTGGCAGACGCTACGATGTCCATCTCTGATGCTCTTGGGAATGATACAACATTGTTTGGTGGTTATGGAGGAGTAGATAATACCTAAAGTGAAATCACTTTGAAAGAGGTAGTTTTTGAACGAGTAAAAACTACTGTTTGCTATCTGATTTTACTTTAGAAATTATCTCTTGTTTCGTTGCGATACTCTGCTTGGCGTGTTAACCAGGTTTTATAGATGCTTGCCCATTCGCCAAAATCCAACATGCATTCATCATTTTCAGGCTCCTCCCCGCTTGTATAAGCAGCATACAGCGTCTCAGAACGAATGCCGTAGCGCCGCTCAAAATCCATGCGCTCACGTTCGAGCGCATGGATATCAACTAAAATATCCGGCAAATTCATATGCATCCCCCTCTGCCATACCAAAGTCAGAATGAAAAGCGGAGTTGTGAGCTCACCCTCACCCACCCGTTCGCGTCCAATGGGCACCCGGCTCACGTCGAAGCCCGCAAGGCGGGAACCGTTCGAGGCCGACGATGCATCCGTTCCTCCCCAGCCGGGGGAGGAACGGTGGGGTCTGGGCCCGCAAGCGAGCAAAACGCCGCTTTTCAAAGTGAGTTCAGTATGACCAGTTAAATGCAGCAGCTAAATCTTTTCAGTGTTGTTGAGTCTCAAAACTGGGCTTTGATCGCTTCCGCCGCTTTACGATTGATGCTGGGCACGGCCATTAAATCTTCGACCGTGGCGGCGCGAATTTTGTCCAAATCGCCGCTGAAATATTGGAGCAAAGCTTTGCGGCGGGCTGGGCCAATGCCTTTGATCTCATCCAGCTTTGAATGTAGCTGCGCTTTGCCGCGCAAATTACGGTGATACGTAATCGCAAAGCGATGCGCCTCGTCGCGGATGCGCTGTACGAGATATAGGGCCTGACTGCCGCGTTTGAGCCAGAGCGGATTTGATTCACCAGGCCGGAAGATCTCTTCCTCGCGCTTGGCAAGCCCGACAATCGGGATGCGATCCTCAAGCCCAAATTCCTGTAATACTTCCACGGCAATGCCAAGTTGACCTTTGCCGCCGTCGATGATCACTAGATCGGGCAGGATGCCCCAGGTTTCATCACTTTTGCGCGCCTTTTGGCCAGGGTCAAGATTGGGATCGTTCTCTTCTTCGACCACTCGGCGAAAACGCCGGCGCAACATTTCGCGCATACTGGCAAAGTCATCGGGCGCACCCTGGCTGCCTTTGCCCTGAATTTTGAAGCGCTTGTAGGCGCTTTTGAGCGGCGCCCCTTTGGCAAAAACCACCATCGAGCCGACCGTGTTGGTGCCTTGTAACGTGCTGATGTCAAAACATTCCATGCGCGATGGTGGATTTTCCAGACCGAGCATCGCTTGCAGTTCACCGACTGCGTTGGTTTGCCGGTTGGTATCGGCCGCCCACTCGGCTTGTTGCACGCGCAGATATTCGGCGGCATTCTGCTGGGCCATCTCCATTAACTGGCGTTTGGCCCCGCGTTGCGGCAAGCGTAATTCAACTTTGGCCTTGCGTTTCTCGCTCAACCACTCTTCCAACACTTTCCAATCGGGGGGCATGGCCTGCACCAGAATCAGACCGGGAATAAAGGCCATGCGGTCATAGAATTGCTGGAGAAAAGCGCCAATTAATAGACCTTGCTGGTTGACTGTGGCCTGTGGTGCTTCTGCGCCTTCCAACAACACATTGTCGCGCCCGATCAGGCGGCCGCGCCGTACCATAAAGACTTGCACCGCCGTATCGCCGGTCCGTTCATCCTGAGCCACAGCAATGTAATCGGCGTCTTCCAACGAAGTATTGATAATCTTCTGCTGTTCAGCAATTTGTTGCGCCGATTTCAAGCGATCGCGATAGAGCGCGGCCAGTTCAAATTGTAGATTTTCGGCCGCACGCGCCATCTGTGATTCCAGTTGTGTGATCACCAGATCCGTATCACCGCTTAGAAAGTCCATCAATTGTTTGATCAGTTGGCGGTAATCTTCCCGTTTCTGGCGACCGATGCATGGCGCGCCGCACATTTTGATGTGATAGTAGAGGCAGGCGCGATCGTCGTTGCCATCGATCTCGCGATCGCAATCGCGATACGGGAAGACACGGCGCAGCGCATCCAATGTCTGATGGCAGGCGCGTGCACTGGTGTAAGGCCCGAAATAGCGTGCCCCATCTTTGAGCATTCTGCGCACGACTTCAATTTTGGGGAAGTCATCTTGCCAATTGATCTTGATATAGGGAAACTGCTTGTCGTCCTTTAACCGGATGTTGTAATGTGGACGATAGCGCTTGATCAACTCATTTTCCAAAACCAGCGCTTCTAGCTCGGTCTGCGTTACCCACCAAGAGATGTCGCGGATCTCTTCGACCAGGGCCAGGGTTTTGGGGCTATGTTGCGCCGACGCGTGAAAATAGCTGCGCACGCGGTTGCGCAGCACGATCGCCTTACCAACATAGATGACCTTGCCCTCGGCATTTAACATCTGATAGCAGCCGGGGCTATCGGGTAAATTTTCTAGTTTTTGAGCAACCTTCTCAGGTAATTGACGTGTCATACTCTCTATTTTACCACGAGTTTGGCATCAATTCAATGACGCAACGGTCAATTTGCGTCTAATTTGCCCCAACGCCTGTTCACTGTTACTATTGCAACGATCGGGGTATGCGGACCAGGCTGGGATTTCAATTTCTGCCCTTCCGTAGACAGTATCAGTTTCTTAGAAAGCGCCACTGATAAAATTCATGAATAAAACCATCCCTTTTAACGATTTACGTGCTCAATATCTGGCGATTAAAGACGAGATCGACACCGCTGTCGCCCGCACGCTCGACAGCGGCTGGTACATCTTGGGCCGAGAGGTCGCGGCATTTGAGCAAGAATTTGCCGCCTATCTCACCAATCCCCAGCCATCGACCACCCACGAGGATCAGAGCACAGGCGAACTTCCGCACTCCGCACTCCGCACTCCGCACTCCGCACTCAATTGCGTTGCCGTCAATTCTGGCACCGATGCCCTGCAACTTGCACTGCTGGCCTGTAATGTGGGTGTGGGCGACGAGGTGATTACGGTCGCCCACACCGCCGTCGCAACGGCGGCTGCGATCAGCCTGACCGGCGCCACGCCAGTTTTTGTCGATGTCGACCCTTTGACGTATACGATGTCGCCCACGGCACTGGAAATAGCCATTACGCCGCGCACCAAGGCAATCGTGCCGGTGCATCTCTATGGGCATCCCGCTGCGTTAGAACCAATCCTGGCGCTGGCGGCGCGCCATCATCTGCGGGTGATCGAAGATTGCGCACAAGCCCACGGTGCGCGTTATCAGGGCCAAATGCTGGGTACGCTGGGCGATCTAGGGTGTTTCTCCTTTTATCCGACTAAAAATCTAGGGGCGCTCGGCGATGGCGGTGCCGTCGTCAGCCGTGATCGCCAGCTAATCGAGCGTGTGCGTCTGTTGCGCGAATATGGTTGGACGCCGCAGGCGCGTTATGTTTCCCAGGTGCAGGGCATGAATAGCCGGCTAGATGAACTTCAGGCCGCCATTTTGCGCGTCAAATTACACCATCTGGACGAATGGAACAACACGCGTCGCACGCTGGCCCTGCAATATGCCAAATATTTACCAGCAACCGTGCGCAAACCCATAGAACGTCCAGATAGTTATCATGTCTACCATCTGTATGTGGTGCGCACGCCACTGCGTGACCAACTGCGCAACCATCTGCAAGCGGCTGGCATTGGTACGGCGATCCACTATCCAGTGCCCATTCACCAGCAACCGGCTTACGCACCGTTAGCCAGCGCTTTGGGACAACCCAATGCGCTGCGCGAAACCGAAAGTTTGGCGCAAACGATCCTCTCATTGCCGTTGCATCCGATGCTGACCAGCGCAGAGATTGAGCAGATCGCCGCCGTCGTCGCGACCGCGCTCCCACATGAATAAACGAATGAAGGCTGGCCCTGTTCGCCATGCGCGCTTTGATTTCTATCGCCTGCTACTCTTTGGCTTGATCCTCGTCTATGTGGCAATCTTTGCGCACCTGGCCTTTGATCAGCATCTGGGCATGCGTACGCATAAGGCCGATTTGGGGCAAATCGATCAAGCTGTATGGAACAGTAGTCGCGGGCGTTTTGTCGAAATGACGGACAACGGCTTTGTCGCCACGCGCCTGACGGACCACGTTGAGCCAATTCTGGCGCTGATCAGCCCGATTTTTTGGCTGTGGGACGATGTACGGGCCTTGTTATTATTGCAGGTGATTGTCGTTGCGTTTGGCGCGTGGCCGCTGTATGAACTGGCGCTCTTACGGCTCGATCGATTGTTATCTGCCCCAGAACGAACCCAAATCTGGCATAGCGAGCCGCTGCGCCAATTGACGCGCCCATTGGCGCTGACCCTGGCCCTCGCCTACTTATTGGCGCCCCAACTCCAGTCTGCCGTGCTAACTGAATTTCATGCCGCGCCGCTGGCCGCGCCGCTCATTTTGTGGGCCTTTTGGGCGATTGAAACGCGCTATTGGCCACAATTTTTCATTGCTACACTGCTCGTTGCCAGTGTCAAAGAAGAGACGGCCTTATTGGCGGCCGGGTTGGGGGTGTGGGCGATCTGGCAATTGACGATTGACGATTTACGCTTGACGAAGTCATCACGTTATCCTTTGTTTTTGGCGAGTCTTGTTACGCTACTTTCGCTTGCCTGGTTCTATGTGGCGACGTTCGTGATCGTCCCGGCCTATGCGCAACAGGTCTATCATGGGGCGGAGAGTGTCTACTTTCAGCGCTATGGCGCGCTGGGTAATTCACCGCTGGATATTTTTAAGAGTTTTGTGACGCAACCAGGCGTGGTCTGGCGGATTGCCAGCGAACCGGCGCGCCTGCATTACCTGTGGACATTGTTGGCGATTTTTGGTTTTTTCTCGCTGTTGGCGCCGGAAATTTTGTTCCTGGCTTTGCCCGTATTGCTGGCGAATTTACTCAGTGCCTATCCAGCCCAATATTACGGTGAGTTTCACTATAGCGCGCCAATCGTGCCCTACTTTGCCGTCAGCGCCCTCTATGGGCTGGCGCGGCTGTGGGTTTGGTTAGGGCGACGCGCCGGTCAAAGCTCGGTTGGTTTTCAACACATGCCAGCGGCCAGTGCGGGCACAATGGCATTGGTTGCCTTCTTTCGTAACTCGCGCACAACATTGCGACCGTTGATTGCTGCCCTGCTGAGCGTTTGGCTGTTGTTATCGGCTGGCCAGGTTTATCGGGTGGCGGGCCGTGGGCCGTTGGGCGCGCGTTATGATCCGACGCCGATCACCGCGCACGATCGCCTGTTGGCGCGTTTTGTGGCGCAGTTGCCCAGCGCTGCCGCCGTCACAGCCACGGCGGCGGTGCATCCGCATGTAAGCCACCGGCGTTATGTTTATCAATTTCCGATTGGATTGGAAGCACCGGGGCAGGCCGATTGGACGCTGATCGATGTGACCACCAATAC